>JAFQVU010000051.1 GCA_017407885.1 Clostridia bacterium | reverse complement strand
GTATTTGTTCAGTGTGTCGGCTCGCGCTGTGAGAACTGCGCCGAAAAGGGCAAGGAATACTGCTCGAAGATATGCTGTATGTACACTGCGAAGCACGCTATGCTCACTCGCGACAAGTACCCGGACACTGACGTTTATGTATTCTACATAGATGTTCGTACTCCCGGTAAGGCGTTTGACGAATTCTATCGCCGTGCAGTTGAGGAATACGGCGTACACTACATCAAGGGCATGGTCGGCAAGGTATCGCCTGAAGGAAACAAGCTTAAAGTTCAGGCATCCGACCTTATCGCCGGCAAGCAGCTTCACATTGATGCTGACCTCGTTGTACTCGCTGCGGCTATTGAGCCGGACAAGTCAGCACGTCCGCTTGCAACTATGCTTACAGCATCTATGGATACAAACGACTTTTTCACCGAAGCACATCCGAAGCTTCGTCCTGTTGAGTCACCGACAGCAGGTGTGTTCCTCTCCGGTACATGCCAAGGTCCCAAGGATATCCCCGAAACCGTATCGCAGGCAGGTGCGGCGGCATCTAAGGTCATCGGACTTCTCTGCAAGGATAAGCTCACCGGTAACCCGTGTATCGCACAGTCTGACGAAATGATGTGTAACGGCTGTTCAAGCTGCGAGCGCGTTTGCCCGTACGGCGCAATCACATATTCCGACAAGGAATTCAGAATGCCTGACCGTACCACAAAGATACGCCGAGTAGCATCGGTAAATCCTGCGGTATGTCAGGGATGCGGAGCTTGCACTGTCGCATGTCCTTCGGGCGCGATGGATCTTAACGGCTTCAAAAACTCACAAATCATGGCGGAGGTAGACGCGATATGCAAGATGTAACAAATTTTAGGCCCCTTATCGTGGCTTTCTGCTGTAACTGGTGCTCGTACGCAGGCGCTGACCTCGCAGGCTCTAACCGTCTGGCTTATCCGGCGGACGTAAAGATCATCCGCGTTCCCTGCTCCTGTCGAGTCAACCCGATGTTCGTTCTCCGTGCGTTCCAGAGAGGTGCGGACGGAGTTATCATCTGCGGCTGTCACCCCGGTGACTGCCACTACACATCCGGCAACTACTATGCTCGCCGCAGAATGTCGCTTCTCTTCTCGATGCTCGATTTCCTCGGCATCGAGCGCGACCGTACCCGTGTTGAGTGGGTATCCGCTGCGGAGGGTGCAAAATTTGCCGCAACTATGAACGATTTCACTGAAAAGGTCATTTCCCTCGGCCCAAACAAAAGATTGGAGGATCTCAGATGCAAGAAGTAATGCGCGACAAGCTCGTCGCAAAGGCAAAAGAGCTTCTCGAGGCTGGTGCAGTTACCCGTGTTCTCGGATGGAAGCGCGGCGAATTCTGCTATGACCTCACCCCCGGTCTTTTCACCACCGCGGAACAGCTCGAAAAAGAGTTCGATTTCGGCGATTTTGCAGCACCGAACCTCTCAAAATATCTCATAAAAGAAACCCGCAAGGAAGATGGCAAGGTTGCCGTATTCATGAAACCGTGTGATACATACAGCTTCAATCAGCTTCTTACCGAACACCGCATAGACCGCGAAAAGGTTTATGTAATCGGCATCCCCTGCGAGGGCATGATCGATAACAAAAAGCTTTCAGCCGCAGCAGACGGCATTAAAAACGTTACTGTGGATTTCGAGAATGTTGCTATTGAAACTCTGTGGGACGGGACTGTTACCGTACCGCGCGAATCGCTTCTCGCCGAAAGATGCTTAAATTGCAAATCAAAGACGCACGTCGCGCTTGATGAGCTTGTCGGATATGAGGACGAGATCACCGAATGTAACCGCTTCGACGAGGTTGCAAAGCTTGAGGCTATGACCCCCGAGGAGCGCTTTGAATTCTGGCAGGGTGAGCTTTCACGCTGTATCCGCTGCAATGCCTGCCGCGACGTATGCCCGGCATGCACATGTGAAAAGTGTGTCTTCGACAACCCGAATTCGGGCGTTGAATCCAAAGCACCGTCCGACAGCTTTGAAGAAAAAATGTTCCATATAATAAGAGCGTTCCACGTAACCGGACGCTGTACAGACTGCGGCGAATGCTCGAGAGTATGTCCTCAAGGTATTCCGCTCCATCTTCTCAACCGCAAGTTTATCAAAGACATAAACGAGCTGTGGGGAGATTATCAGGCAGGTGCCGAGGTCGGCAGCCGCGCACCGCTCGTTAACTATACAGAGGGCGACATGGAGCCGTCCGAAGCTGTGGAAAGGGGCGATAAGAATGCGTAAGATCTCGCTTGACAAACTTGACGCTCTGTTTGCCGCTTTAGCAAACAAACAGTCGCTCTACATTCCCGCTGACTCTGCCGAGGGTGCTAAATTCACCAAATGGGCAGATGGCGTAAAACTTTCAAACGCGCTTAATACAGTCCGCGGTATCAAGGACTTCTTCTTCCCCCAGAGCGAGGATCTGATGAAGTTCAAGATGCAGGGCAAAAACATCGACGTCATCGATATCCGCGACGAGCACGAGGATTTTGTAATCTTCGGTGCACGCGCATGCGATGTACGCGCTATGGCTGTGCTCGACAAAGTATTTTTGCAGGAGCCCATTGATACCTACTATCAAAACCGTCGTGAGCACGGCGTTATTATGTCGATGGCATGCACACGCCCTGCAGAGACCTGCTTCTGCGGTGCTTTCGGCATCGATGCGGCTAATCCCGAGGGCGACATCGTATGCCACAAAACCGACGATACGCTCTACATGAATGCAGTTACCCAAAAGGGTGAGGCGCTTCTCACTTCCCTTTCCGATATCACTGAAGACTGTGATACCAAGGCGGTTGATGAGCAGAAAGCGCTTATTAAAGAGCGCATGGCAGAGCTTCCTCTCGCGCCCCTCACCACCGATGCCTTTGGTGGCGGCAAGACCGAAAAATTCTTCAATTCTCCTGAATGGGAAAAGCTTTCCGAGAGCTGTCTTGGATGCGGAACTTGTACATTTGTTTGCCCGACATGCCAGTGCTATGACATCCGCGACTTCAAGACAAATGACGGCGTTGTGCGTTACCGCTGCTGGGACTCATGTATGTACTCGCAGTTCACAAGAATGGCGCACGGCAACAACCGCAACTCACAGAAGGAACGCTTCCGTCAAAGATTTATGCACAAGCTCGTTTACTTCCCCGAAAACAACAATGGAATGTTCTCCTGTGTCGGATGCGGAAGATGCCTTGCGAAGTGTCCGATACGCATGAATATCGTTAAAGTTATGAAAACATTGGAGGGTGATAACAATGGCTGATATGAATGAAACCCTGATCCCCGTTGTCGGCGTGATTACCGATGTACGCATTGATACACCGGACATTAAAACCTTCCGTGTTGTTACTCCCGACGGCAAAAAGCCGTTTGATCACAGACCCGGACAGTGCGCAATGCTGTCTGTCCCCGGCGTCGGTGAGGCGATGTTTTCGATCACCTCTTCCCCGACAAACACGGAGTATATGGAATTCTCCATCAAAAAATGCGGATGTGTTACCGAATGGCTTCATGCCGCTGAGGTCGGTCAGATGATAACCGTGCGCGGACCTTACGGAAATCCGTTTCCTGTTGACGATGCATTCGCCGGACACGATATGCTGTTCATCGCCGGCGGTGTAGGCCTTGCGCCGCTTCGCTCGGTTATCAACTACTGCCGCCACTACCGCGACAGATACGGTCGTATCGATATTGTATACGGCTCGCGTTCCAAGGATGATCTGCTCGATTACAAGGAGATCATCGAGGAGTGGCAAAACGATGAGAATGTTCACGTCCACCTGACAATCGACCGTGAGCAGGAGGGCTGGGACGGACATGTCGGATTCGTACCGAATTATGTCAAGGAGCTTAATTTTGACACGAATAAAATGGCAGTTCTCTGCGGTCCGCCTATCATGATCAAATTTACGCTCCAGGGACTCATGGAGCTCGGCTTTGATAAGACACAGATATATACAACGCTTGAGCTTCGCATGAAATGCGGCGTCGGCAAGTGCGGACGCTGTAATGTCGGAGCAAAGTATGTATGCAAAGACGGTCCCGTTTTCCGCTGTGATGAGCTCGATGAGCTTCCCGACGAGTATTAATAATTAGGAGAAAGTCCGAAAATAAATTTTCAGACTGCCTTTTGTGGCTTTATCCCGGTCTTTGACCGTGATTTTGCTACGCAAACCACGCCTCAAGAAGGCGAGAAAGGAAACTTTTGCTTCGCAAAAGCTACAATTATCGACATGGAAAATATGGTAAACATTTACCTCTACGGTAAAAAATATGAAGTCCCCTCCAGCCTTACCATCATAAACGCCATGGAATACGCAGGCTACCAGCTCGTTCGCGGAGTTGGATGCCGCTGCGGATTCTGCGGCGCATGCGCTACTATATACCGCATAAAGGGACAGCAGGAATTAAAGACCTGCCTTGCTTGCCAGACTAAGGTTGAGGACAATATGTATATTGCAACTCTCCCCTTCTTCCCGCTTGTAAAGCAGCCTTATGACATTAAGAAAGTAAAGCCCACCGAGCAGATCATGATGCAGCTCTATCCCGAGATCTATGCCTGCATCGGATGTAATGCCTGCACCAAGTCCTGTACACAGGATCTTAACGTAATGCAGTATATTGCATACGCTCAGAGAGGCGAATATGAAAAGTGCGCCGAGGAATCCTTCGACTGTGTAATGTGCGGAGTATGCTCCTCACGTTGCCCCGCAGGAATCACTCATCCGCAGGTAGGTCTCCTCGCAAGACGTCTTACAGGTAAGTATCTCGCTCCCGAAACACAGCACCTTCTTGAGCGCGTTTCCGAGATCGAATCCGGCGACTGCGAGGCTGCTCTTCAGGATATCATGAAGAAGACCGCTGAAGAACTCAAAGAGATGTACAATAACCGCGATTTTGAGCAATAAGGGAGGCACGCGTGAAAAATAAATTTTTCACGCCACGAATTTTTGTCTTTGCCGGCTTCGCCGTCAATTTCGCAAGCGAAACCGACAAAAATATCGACAAGGAGGAAGTCTTTGCTGCGCAAAGACATAGAAATTAAAAAATGTACACTAACGAAATGCTTGAATCCATCAAAAAGGTGGAAGCAACACGTGAAGCGCGTCTTGAGGCGGTACGAGCAGGTAACCATCCTCGCCGTATGACCGCAGAGGAGAAGGAGCAGGTTCTTCTCGAAAACCATCCCGACCATATCAAAGCTCAGTTCGCAGAGCTTACGATAGGTCCCAATAAGGGCGAAAAGGTTCCGCTTGAGCTTGCTGATATTCTTCAGGCAAACTCCAGAATCAATCCCGCGGATATTGATCTTACAAAGATAGATTACGACGTTGACGTTCTCGTTATCGGCGGCGGCGGAGCGGGATCTGCGGCGGCTATCATGGCACACGAAAACGGCGCTGACGTAATGATCGTTACAAAGCTCCGTCACGGTGATGCAAACACGATGATGGCAGAGGGCGGAATCCAGGGTGCAGATAAGCCCGGCGACAGCCCCGCACAGCACTATCTTGACGTTATGGGCGGCGGTCACTTCAAGAACGTTCCCGAGCTCGTTTACAAGCTCGTTAACGACGCTCC
>JAFQVU010000050.1 GCA_017407885.1 Clostridia bacterium | reverse complement strand
GCCGGGCGGTGCACATCAGCCGAACGAGTTTATTGAGTGCGATGCTCTCGTTGATTACACAAAGACCATAGCCGCGTACATCATGCGAGTGCTCGGATAAAATGACCGATTATCTTATATTGTCCGACCCGAGCGCCAAGCTCGGGATCGGACTTTGTGCACATGCGGTAAATCAAGTTATAAAGGCTCTTATGTACAAGGGTTCTTGTATGTATCTGCCATCTCCGGGAACCGCCGGAAAGGTTTTGCTGATTCTTGACAGAAAGGATGCCACCGAATCGGAAACAGAATGGTTTCTTCGTTCTTTGGCCGGATATCTGTGCGTCGATATACTTACGCCTGACGGTGAACTGTATTTTGACGGCTCGGGGGATAACAATATTTCGTTTATTGATGAACTGCCGCCGCCCGATGAAGAATATCCGCCGCTGCGCTTGTTTTTTGCGATTGACGGAGTTGAGGGCAGGGATTGCCTACCGCTCATCAAGCGGTTCTTCACAGAGAACAATTATGAGATAAATTCGGAGCCCGACGGCTTTTCCGTTTTTCTTGCTTCAAACTCTTATCTTGATATTTTTTATGCTTCGGGAGAGGCGCGTATCAGCGGTGAGATGGACTGCAGTTTCTCGGGAGCCGGAGTATATGCCGAGGCTGTAGAGCTTGCTGAGGCATTGACTCATTTTCTCGGAGCGCAAGTTTCTTTTTTAGAAGATCCGCGTGTCACTTATACCACCGACAAGGATTTCGATAAACTGCGCAGAGCATTTTATCTTCCAATACGTCAACAGCTTACCTTTGCGATTAACGATGATCGCGACGGTCTGCAGGCATACCTTGGATGGGGAACAGATGCGTTCGAGCCGATTCCTATAAAAGGCTCACTTGTAACTCCGCTCGGACGTTACGATATCGAACGATTGCTCGATGAAATCAAGCGCTTCGGTTTTTCCTATGTGTGCGATCACCGTTTCCTTATGCGAAATACTTACACAGACAGCGCGGACTTTTATATCAAAGAGGCGCTTAATATTATCTGCAACAGCACAGTCGGAAGCAAAAAGAAGAATTTTTCATTACAGGAGCAGGTTGCATTAACACACTGTCTCGAAGAGTTAGAGACTGCTCTTAAACTTGATCCAAAATGTCTCTTCCCAAAAGAGATCTATCTTGAACTTTGTGAGAGCATAGGCAGAAAACCGCTTTTGTGCGATAAGGTCAGAGATTATGGACTTCATTTCGAACCGGGATATTTCAGCGGTGATATTTACTACGGTTTCGGGCATTATCTGCGCCGTTTCAAGCTCCCCGGATATCTTAGCCGTGATGAGGTTGCTCACGGTGAGGATGTATTCTTTTCGGGTGACGAGAAAAACGGATTTCGACTTGAATGTGAGATAAATTACGGATACACGAGCGATGGTACGGATTCGCCTCTTGGCAGTAATTGGGCATGCGGACGACCGGAAGATATTGAAATATTTGACATTGGCGGTACATCTGTCGTGCGGTTTATAGACGGCGGACTTGTGTCGGGGCAATACCGTGCCGAAGGTGAAGTATATATACAAAACGAAGTTTACCGTTTTGCGATGGTTTCCGAATCGCACGAGGACGTTGACACGTTCCGTGAGACATTGAAGTGCTGCATAAGCGTTGAAGATTGGTACGATGAATATATACGTGAAGAATCGCCTGATCCGCATGCGCCCGGTGCCACTTTCTGTACAAACGGATACACACCGGAATGTACTGTATTTTCAAAGCCTTTTCCTGCGTATAAAGAACTACTGCAGCTTCCTGCGAATAAACTTCGCGGTGGAATGGTTAATTTCACCGGAATGATGCCGCTTGTTGATACAGAGAAACTTGATTTTTACAATCGTCTTATTAATGAGATTTTCAAAGAAGACAGTGACAAAAACTTGGATTCAGAGGAAGAATAAACTAAAAGTAATATGAATAAACTCTATAATGTGAAAGGACAACTAAAATGGCAAAATTTGAATGTCACATAACAACCAATGCATCGCGTCTGGCAAATTATCTCGATTCAGGCATTATGAACAGCGCTTTGTCAGTAGAGCTTGTTGACTCAGCCGTACAGCAAATCGGAGATGTCACGGTGTGGTTATACATGTATGATAAGTATTATATGCGCAATTCAAGCCGTGCCGCTTTAACCGTTCAGATTATAGGGACAAAAAACGATACCAATGTTACTGCAATTTCCGCCGGAGGCGGAACCGGTACTTTCTTCAGCTTTTCATACGGCGCTGAAGAAAACTTTGTCGGCGTAGTCGAAAATTTGATTGATCAGTATACAGAGGCATAAAGAAACGGAGAAAATAAAATAATGAAGACTCTTTTTAAAAATGCGCTTATCATAACTCCGGATGGAAGCTATATTAATAGCGATGTTGCCGTTGACGGTGCATACATCACCGAGATTGGCAGTATTACTGGAGACGGTTTTGACCGCATAATCAACTGTGATGGGAAGCTGCTCACTCCTGCATTTTACAATGTTCACTGCCATGCGGCGATGACGCTTTTCCGCGGCATTGGAGAAGATCTGCCGCTTCAGCGTTGGCTTGAGGAAAAGATATATCCGGCTGAGGATAGATTAACTCCACATGCGGTACGTGTTGGAAGCGAGCTTGCAATCGCGGAAATGATACGTGGTGGCGTTGTTTCATTTTCCGATATGTACTTTTTCTGCGACGAGACTGCAAAGGCAGTTATAGATCTCGGTGTAAAAGCCAATATTTCGCGTTGCCTTGTATCATTTGCGGATGATGCAACCATCAAGGGAGATGCTCGCTTTGATGAGGCTGTCGCGCTTGCTAATGAATATCACGGTGCCGCAGACGGACGTGTGCACATTGATATGTCTGTGCACGCAGAATACACCAACCGTGATCGGTATCTGCGCGAGGTAGCCGAATATATGCATGCAAACGATCTTGGAATACAAGTTCACATTTCCGAGACGGAAAGTGAACACGAGGCATGCAAAGAGCGTCATGGCGGTATGACACCGGTCGAATATCTTACCGACTGCGGTATTCTTGTTCCTTCTGAAACCAGCACTGCAACTGCGGCGCACTGCGTTTGGGTGACCGAACATGACATTGAGCTTCTTGCGAAAAATCGCGTTACAGTTGCTCACAATCCCGTAAGTAACCTTAAGCTTGCAAGCGGTGTTGCACCGGTCGAGAAAATGCTTGCCGCTGGTGTAAATGTCGGACTCGGTACAGATGGTGCGGCATCAAACAACGCATTGTCCGTTCTTCGCGAGCTTCAGTGTGCCGCGCTTATTCACAAGGGAGTCAACCGCAAAGCGGATATCATAAAGACAAGCGACATATGCAAAATGGCGTGGGGTGCAGGAGCCGCCGCACAGGGAAGAGTTGACTGCGGAAAAATCGAAGTCGGCGCACGCGCGGACATTATACTCATCGACCTCGATTCGCTCAACAATATTCCTATGTATGATCCTTACTATACAGTCGCATTCTCCGCACACGAAAATGACGTATATTTGACCATGTGTGACGGTAAGATACTTTACGAAAACGGCGAATACAAAACTCTGGACGTTGAAAAGCTTCGCCACGAGGCAAAGCATACTATCGCGCACTACTTCGACTGACGTGAATCGCTCTGTCGGGTGCGCCGATCGGAGCGTCTTCTGTGAAGAAAATCAGCTTTATTTCCAAGCTTTCAAGCGGCGTGATACTCATGACCGTTTCAAATTTAATAGTCAAGGCGGCAGGACTGTTTTTTAAAATTCCACTTACCTCACTCATCGGAGAAGAGGGAATGGGGTATTTTAACAGCGCCTATACGCTTTTTACCTGGTTCTATATGCTTTGTGCCGCTGGACTCCCTGCCGCCGCATCAATGCTTATAGCAAAAATTCCCAATAAGCGCAGGGGAGCCGGCGCTTTGCGAATATTTCGCATCTCACTGACAATATTTACTTCTCTCGGACTTGTCGGTTGTCTTGTGTTAATTTTCGCATCAGGACCCATTTCCCATATCATGCGCGTAGAAAATTCACGTCCTGCGATAATTGCGGTAGCTCCGACACTTTTCTTTGTGTGTCAATCGGCGGCTCTTCGCGGATACTTTCAAGGATTCGGCGATCTAAAATGGCACTCGTTATCGCAAGTAATCGAAGCACTGGGCAAGGTTTCTCTTGGCGTAGCGCTTGCATACCACGCGGTTGAAAGCGGACAAAGCATAGCAATAGCCGCCGCTTACGCTGCCGCAGGAATAACAATCGGCGTTGCGTCAGGGATGATCGTGCTATACATAGCCTTCATGTTAAGAAAACGTCCAATAGGAGATCCCGAACTTACACCCAAGCGCGTCCATGCGCATCGTCTTATCACCGCGGCTCTTCCGATTACTCTATCCTCAAGCGTTATGAGCCTTACAAATCTGATTGATTCGCTTATAATGACACGAAGTCTGCACGCGATCGGAATGTCGCAAGCCGAGGTTGCCGCTATATGGGGAAATTACTCTTCGCTCGCTGTCCCTATGTTCAATCTTCCGCCTGTACTCACAATGCCCATTGCATACGCGCTTTTGCCTGCGCTTTCCGCGGCGCTTGCATCCGGTGAGCGAGAAAAAGCGAATACGCTTGTATCCGATGCCGTTAAAAGCACCACTTTGATTGCCATTCCGTGTGCTGTGGGTATGGCGGCTATGTCCGAGCCAATATTAGCACTGCTTTTTGCAGATGATATCGCCGAGCGTGGAGCGATGCTTTTAACACTTCTTGCTCCATCGTCCATGCTTCTTTGTATGCTTGGACTGACAAACACTATACTTCAAGCAAGCGGACACGAAAGAGTACCACTTTATGCTATGCTGTGCGGAGCTGCCGCAAAGCTTACGGCGACTTGGGTTCTCACGCCGTCTCTCGGGAAATATGCTACTCCGATTTCAACATTCATTTGCTATTTCACGGTTATGATAATATCGGTTATAGCAATTGCATTGCTAACACCCATGAAAAAGGCAATCGGGTTTAAGCCCTGTCTTAAACCGCTTATTGCCGCATCATTGTCTGTGACACTTGCGGTGATTATATACCCTATGACCGGTACGCTTGTTGCGATAGCTTCGGCGGCAGTCGGGTATTTTCTGATATCGGCAATAGGAGAAAAAATGTACAGCGGATAATAGGTCATCTATGATCCGCTGTAGGTTTAAAATTTTGAAAGGATGTATAATTATGCAAAAACGCATTGAGGCTTTGAAAACAAAGAAAAATTACAACATAAATGATTTGCGTGAGATTATGGAAATATTGCGTTCTCCCGAAGGTTGTCCGTGGGACCGTGAACAGGATCACAAATCAATCCGTCGCGATCTCATCGAGGAAACATACGAAGCCATAGAAGCGATCGATACCGATAATAACACGCTCATGTGCGAGGAACTCGGTGATCTTATGCTTCAGGTAGTGTTCCATTCAAGAATCGCCGAGGAAGCCGGTGATTTCTCACTTGATGATGTTGCAGACGGCATATGCAAAAAGCTGATCCTGCGCCATCCGCATGTATTCGCAGATGTAAGCGCAGATACATCCGACGAGGTATTGAAGAATTGGGATAAGATAAAGGTTGTTGAAAAACAGCAAAAATCGGATAGGGAAGTCCTTGATTCCGTCTCTCATTCGCTTCCGTCTCTTATCCGCGCGGACAAGCTTGCTTCAAAAGCCAAGAAGCTTGGCATCGCTGTGCCGGAGGACGATGCAATAAACTCACTTTCAGATAATATATCGGACAGAGAAAAGTTTATCGGAGACCTGCTGTTTTCGGTTGTCTCACTTGCAAAAAAACTCGGTGTGGACGGCGAAAAAGCACTTGGCGATGCGTGCGATCGTGTTGTTTTGAGCGCTTCGGATATTAAAAAGCGCTGATGTTTTTACATTTAATGGTAACAGCAAGGCAAAAAACCGAAAAAATACCGAATTTATGCGACTTTTTTTGAAAAAATTTGCATTTAGGTATTGATTAATGTGAAAAAAAATGTTATAATTAAAATACCGATTAAAATACGGTAAAAACTTTATACGAAAGGATTAAACACCATGAACAAGACAACTCTTATCGAAAAAGTTACCAAGGAAACCGGTCTCAAGAAGAGGGACGTTGAAGCAGTAGTTAACGCTGCATTCGCAGGTATCGAGGATGCTATCCTCGGCGGCGAAAAGGTTCAGATCGTCGGCTTCGGTACATTTGAGGTTAAGGATCGTCCTGCAAGAGCTGGTATCAATCCCGCTACTCGCAAGGCTATCACTATCCCTGCTTCCAAGCGCCTCGCTTTCACCTCGGGTAAGACTCTCAAGGCAAAGCTCAACAAGTAATTAATGCGCCTGGACAAATTTCTTAAAGTGTCCCGTCTCATCAAGAGACGTACCGTCGCAAATGAAGCCTGCGATACACAACATGTTTCGGTAAACGGTCGTCCGGCTAAGGCATCGTATGATGTTAAAGAAGGCGATATTATTGAAATTACATTCGGTCAGCGAACGACGAAGCTTAAATTTATCGATGTGCGCGAGTTTACCGCCAAAGCTGATGCAGCTTCTATGTACGAAGTTATTTCTTGATGTATATCCGGACTTCCTCTGCCATATAATGGTATAAAGCCGTTCTGCGGCAATCCACTTGGCAGAGGAGATACGGATGAATAACAGTGATTTTAATGCTGCGGCGCGTCAGGAGATTACGCTCTCTGACCGCACACGGCTCACAATTACCGGTGTCGAGGACGTACAGAGCTTCGACGAGCAAAGCATTATTTTAAAAAGCAGCTGCGGCATGATGGCGATAGATGGGAAGGAACTTAAAATCTCCCGTCTCTCCGTCGAAACCGGAGAGCTTTATATTGAGGGCAACATCGGCGGCATCATTTTCTTTGAACCGTCAGAGCCAAAAAAGAAACGCGGATTCTTCAGGTGATGCCGTGGAAACTGTAACACTCGGTTTTGACATGGCATGGCAGTGGAACCTGCTTTTATATTCTCTGATACTCGGCGTTATACTCGGAGTATTTTTTGATCTAATGCGCATTTCGCGTGTTTTTCTCTCCCTTCACGGAACGGGAAAGGTTGCGCAAATCGCGTCTGAAACCGTTTTGACTGCTGTTTCATTCATTGAGGACATCATTTTCTTCGTTGTATCAGCAGTCACTCTTGTGCTGTTCTGCTTTCAAGCTAACGGCGGCACGGCAAGAGGATTTATTTTACTCGGCGCGCTTGGCGGTTTCTTTATCTATCTTGAAACGGTTGGGCGTTTAACAAAACTTATATCAAATGCACTGGCAAGACTGATTTACCGTATCCTGTCGTTTATATGGCGCAGGATGTTGATGCCGATTGCTCGCGTCATTCTTCATTTGATATTAAAACTTTACAAACTTACACTTGGACGTGCCGTTGATCGTGTATTTACATGGCGGCATAAACATTACACTGAAAAATCTGCCGGGGAGCTTACTTTATATTGCTCGCGGCTGTTCATAAAAACGAAAGGATTACAGGATGAAACAGGTACGGATGTCCATACCGGTGAAGCTCGCAATATTTTTCGCATTCCTGTTTTTCATAATCACCCTGGTAAGCGTTCAAATCGAGTACAATCAGCTCGAGGAGGAACGTGATAAGCTGACAGAACGAATTGAGGAAGTACAGGGAAGTATTGACGAGATCAACAGCAAGCTTAATACTCCGTTTGATGAGGAGTATATAATTGCTCTCGCCAAGGAAAAGCTTGGTTATTGCTTGCCGGATGAAATTATTTTTTATAACGACCTGATAAATTGATATTTATGTTCGATGATATGTAATATTATTTATGTATCCGGATAAAATAGATTTATAAAACAAAAAGAATTACGGTAGAAATATGCTTATAAAAAATCTCACAATTGAAACAATGTCCGCCGCGGGTTTAATTCGCGGCGGTTGGATTTTAATCGAAAACGGAAAGATTTCCGCCATTGGCGAGTCCGATGCGCCGGAATATGATGGTGAAATTCTTTATGCTGACGGACTTACTGCGTACCCGGGATTTATTGATGCACACACACATCTCGGCATTGTAGAGGATTCGCTTGATTTCGAGGGGGATGACTGCAACGAGGACAGCGATCCTATAACGCCGCATGTGCGTGCTTTGGACGGCATAAATCCTCTTGACCGTTGTTTTGCAGAAGCTCGTGCGGCGGGAGTTACTTGTGTCGCGGTCGCGCCGGGAAGCGCCAATCCTATTGGCGGTCAGATTTGCGTTATCAAGACGTGCGGAAAGCGCATCGATAAAATGGTCGTAAAAGCTCCTGCGGCAATAAAATTTGCACTTGGCGAGAATCCCAAGAACACGTATCATTCAAAAAATGCGGCACCTGTAACACGTATGGCAACGGCGGCACTTATGCGTGAGACTCTTGCAAAGGCAAAGCGGTATCTCGATGAATTAGAGCGCAGCAAGAACGACGACGAGCTTGATGCGCCGGAATATGATATTAAGTTAGAATCACTCATCCCTCTTCTGCGCGGCGAAATAACCGCTCATTTTCATGCGCATCGCGCAGACGATATTTTCACGGCGATACGCATTGCTGAGGAATTTTCTATAAAATATGCGATTGTTCACGCCACAGAGGGGCATTTGATTGCTGATGAGCTCACTGATGTTCAGGTAATAGTCGGTCCTAATCTTTGCGATCGCTCCAAACCAGAACTAAAGGAACAGACATTCAGAAATCCGTCGGAACTATCACATGCCGGTGCTAATGTGGCGTTGACCACCGACCATCCTGTATCACCGCTCAATTATTTGCCTCTTTGCGCCGCTATTGCAAATAAGGAAGGGCTTGACCGCACCGCGGCGATTGAGGCAATGACTGTAAATCCAGCGCGTATACTCGGAATCGATTCTCGTGTCGGCTCGATAGAAGTCGGAAAGGATGCCGATATTATACTTGTCCGCGGCGATGTACTTTCCATTGATCACACTGTTGAAGCGGTCTTTATCGAAGGAAAAAAGGTGAACTGATGTCTAAAAGAATCAATCTTGCGATTTATATTCTTCTCGGAGTACTGTTTCTGATGATAGTTGCCGCGACGGTTATATTGATCGTCGGTACTAACAGCGAGATCGACGATCTTGAAG
>JAFQVU010000049.1 GCA_017407885.1 Clostridia bacterium | reverse complement strand
GACGGCATATGCGACATTTCACAGGTTATCGGTACGCGTGACGGCATCATGCTGGTTCTCATACAGCAGTATAATATCGAGAATGCTACTGCGTTCAAGATAATGGAGGACGTGCGTAAGGGTAAGGGACTCAAGCCCGAATACGAGGCTACTATGCGTGAGCATGGAGTGCCGGATTGGTATATCGCATCCTGCAAGAAGATCAAGTACATGTTCCCGAAGGCTCACGCGGCGGCGTATGTTATGTCCGCGATACGTCTTGGATGGTACAAGATATATTATCCGCTCGAATTTTATGCGGCATTTTTGACTGTCGCTCCCGGCGGATTTGATGCCGAGATCGCAATGAGCGGCAAGGCAGGAATCAAAGCCGTCATGGAAGAAATACGCAAGAAGGGTACCGAAGCGACGCAGAAAGAAAAGGAAACCGTCGATACATTCCAGATGGTCACCGAGATGTACGCGCGCGGATTTAAATTCTTGCCGGTTGACCTTTTCAAATCCGAGGCGTTTGCATTTAAGCCGGAGGACGGCAAGATTCGTATGCCGTTTACGGCGCTCGGCGGACTTGGCGAAAAGGCGGCGATGAAGATAGTCGAGGTGCGCGACAGTGAAAATCTTCTTTCGATAGAAGAGCTTCAAATGAAGGCGGGGCTTTCCAAATCAGTCATCGACCTTCTTCGCAAAAACGGCGCTTTCGGCTCGCTTACCGAGACAAATCAGCTCTCATTTTTCTAATCGTCTAAAATCTTTCAGGCGGTGATAGTTTAATCGTAAATATTGACGATTGACAATCTTGCTTTATTGTGATATCATATTACTATACTAAAGTGGCGCAAAACTGCCAACTAATAAAGAAGGATATTATTACAATGCAAAAACTCAACATGACAGTTCCCGAGGGAACAAGAGATCTTCTATACCGCGAAGTCGAGCTGTATGACAGAATTGCGGCTGATTTTGAGGGAGTATATACTCAAAGGGGATTTTCCCGTATTTGCACGCCTGCGGTTGAAAATTATGATCTTTTCACTGCGGTGAACCGTTCGCTTCAGCAGGAAAATATTTATAAGCTGACGGACAATACCGGACGCCTTCTCGCAATACGTCCCGATAATACTACGCCTATCGCGCGTGTGGTTGCGACTAAACTCAAAAATGCACCGCTTCCGCAGAAGCTTTGCTATAATCAGCATATTTACCGCGTAAACAGCGAGAATTCGGGCATGCGCAATGAAATACTGCAGAGCGGAATCGAGCTTGTCGGAGCAGGCGGTATTAAGAGCGATCTGCTATGTATCACGACCGCACTTGATGCACTCAAGACTATCGGGCTCAATTTCAAGCTTGAGATCGGTCACGTAGGATACTTCAACGCCCTTATTTCGCAGATGGATCTGTCCGATGACGAGGTTATGGACGTGCGCAGCTTTGTTGAGGCTAAAAATTTCGTATCGCTTAATATGTTCGATAAGAATCTGCAGAATGACGTGATACGCAAGCTTCCGCTCTTATACGGAAATGAAGAGGTTTTTGAAAAAGCTGAGGCTCTTGCAGGCGAAAATGCCAATGCAATCGCAGCGCTCAACTATGTACGTGAGCTTTACAGCGCGCTTTGCGGCGCCGGATACGGTGAATATATCATGGTCGATATGAGCATGGTTCATAAGTTTGATTACTACACCGGAACGGTTATCCGAGGTTATATCGACCATGCAGGTGAGCCGGTGCTCAAGGGCGGACGGTACGATAAGTTACTCGAAAAATTCGGTTACGACGTGCCTGCAACCGGATTTGCAATTAATGTATGCACCGTTGCCGATGCTCTTATCAAGTCCGGCAAGCTTCCGAATGAAAGACGTTCCGATGCGGTGATCTTCTACAGCGTTGATGCTTTAAATGAAGCCATAAAATTAAAGAATGATTACTCGGCACGCGGACTCGCTTGCGAGCTTTCGGTGTTTGACACTCTCGCAGAAACCGAGGCATACGCAAAGGCTATGAATATTCGCGAGGTTATTGACCTCACTAACGGAAAGGACGGCGGCAGAGCATGATAAGAATTGCACTTACAAAAGGCCGCATTGAGAAAAAGGCGGTTGAAATACTGCAGCGTGCAGGATATGACTGCACAGAGCTTGAAGAAAAGGGAAGAAAGCTTGTTTTTAGACTTGGCAATGCTGACATCGAGGTAGTCCTTGCAAAAGCGGCTGATGTTATCACATATATCGAGCATGGCGTGTGCGATGTTGGCATCGTTGGCGAAGATACTATAATGGAGCATGGAAAGTGGTTCCATGAACTGCTCGACCTCAACTTCGGCAAATGCAAATTCGCGCTTGCCGGAATCAAGGGAAAGAATTTTTATGAGGGTTATACCCACAAGGTAATCGCTTCAAAATACCCGAATGTTACGAAGAACTACTTCAACTCAAAGGGTATCGACGTTGAGATCGTTAAGATAGAAGGCTCGGTTGAGCTTGCTCCGATACTGAATCTTGCCGATGCTATTGTCGATATCGTTGAGACCGGATCGACGCTCCGTGAGAACGGACTCGAAGTATACGAGGACGTGGCGTATATTTCCACTCGCCTTATTGTAAATACAGCGGCAATCAAGCTAAAGAAGCATGAAATCGACGATTTCACCAATCGAATCGCCGCACAGATAGAAGCATAAAGGATTATAAATTATGAAGGTTTACACAAAAAAACAGACTGACGCGCTTTTAGCGGCTTTGGCAGACCGCGCCGAGAATATTTCCCCAGAGATCATGAATACAGTCTCCGAGGTTATTTCAAATGTAACAAAAAACGGAGATGCTGCTCTTCGTGTGTACAAAGAAAAATTCGACAAGGTCACGCTTGATTCATTTTATCTTTCTGAGACAGAAAAAGAAGCGCTGATCGCAAAAGTTCCGGATGAATTAAAGAGAATCATAGATGAAGCCGCCGCGAATATATTTGCCTTCCACGAAAAGCAGAAGCAGAATTCGTGGATGACGACTGACGACGGCAAAATAATGGGACAGATAGTCCGTCCGCTTGAGGTGGTTGGACTTTACGTACCCGGAGGAACGGCGGCATATCCGTCAAGCGTTCTTATGAATGCAATTCCTGCGAAGGTTGCAGGCGTCGAAAAGATCGTTATCGTCACGCCCCCGAAGAAAGAGGGGATCAATCCCGCGGTCATTTATGCGGCTAAGGCGGCAGGTATCACGGATATAATTCAGGTAGGTGGTGCGCAGGCTGTTGCGGCACTCGCATACGGTACTGAATCTGTACCGCGTGTTGACAAGATAGTAGGTCCCGGCAATATATTCGTTGCGATGGCGAAAAAATTGGTGTTCGGTGCGGTTGATATTGACATGATCGCGGGTCCGAGCGAGGTACTTGTCATTGCGGATGAGCGCGCCAATCCTTCGTATGTGGCGGCTGATTTGATGAGCCAAGCGGAGCATGATCCTATGGCGGCTTCAATTCTTATCACCACATCGAAGCAGCTTGCCGATGATGTTCATGAAGAAATAAATCGCCAGAAAGCGCAACTTTCGCGTTGTGATATCATCGACCGTTCGCTCGATGCATACGGCTCGGTTATTATCGTAGATACGCTTAAAGAAGCGGTTGAGCTTTCAAACAAGATCGCTCCCGAGCATCTTGAGCTTTCGGTCGAAAATCCGTTTGAGCTGCTTGCGCTCGTTAAAAATGCCGGCTCGATTTTCCTTGGCGACAATGCCCCCGAACCGCTTGGTGACTATTTTGCAGGCCCGAACCATGTTCTTCCGACGAACGGTACTGCGAGATTCTCGTCCGCACTTGGCGTTGACAGCTTTATTAAAAAATCAAGCTACCTCTATTATAACGAGGAAGCGCTTAAAAATATCGGTGAGAAAGTAGTCGGATTTGCAAGAGCGGAGGGACTTACCGCGCACGCAAATTCCATTCTCCGGAGACTAAAGTGAGGTCAAATATGATAGATAACCTCATTCCTCAAAAAATCAAAGAGCTTGAAG
>JAFQVU010000048.1 GCA_017407885.1 Clostridia bacterium | reverse complement strand
TATATTAACTACAAAGCAAAGGATCACACAACAATGCTTAAAATAAAGAAACATATTGCAAAAAAGCTGTACGCAAATTTTACAGCTGTGGCGGCGAACACCGCTGATTTATGTGCAGACGACTTTGCATCCTTCCTCGAATATCCGCCGGACGATAATTTCGGCGATCTTGCATTCCCGTGCTTCAAGCTTTCAAAGGCTATGCGTATGGCACCGCCTGCGATTGCCGCAAAGCTCGCTGAGGAACTTTGCGATGAGGTGATTGCAAAGGTAGATGTAGTAGGCGGATATCTCAATCTGTTTATTTCCCCCGAGTATCTTGCAGGCGTGCTCATGCCTGAAATCATGGAAAAGGGCGAGGCGTACGGCTCGTTTGATTTTGGTAACGGAAAGAATGTCGTGCTTGACTATTCTTCCCCCAATGTCGCAAAGCCGTTCCATATCGGTCATCTCGGAACTACCGTTATCGGTCACAGCTTAAAGAAGCTCCACGAGTTCTGCGGATATAACTGTATTGGCGTAAATCATCTTGGTGACTGGGGTACACAGTTCGGTAAGCTCATCGTGGCGTACCGCAAGTGGGGAAGCCGTGAGCAGATCGAGAACGGCGGAATTGATGAGCTTGTTGCGCTGTATGTGAGATTCCATGAGGAAGCCGAAAAGGACGAGTCTCTTAACGATGCGGCGCGTGCCGAGTTCACCAAGCTCGAGGGACATGATGAGGAGAATACCGCGCTTTGGAAGTGGTTTATCGAAATATCTCTCAAAGAATACAGCCGCACATATAAGCAGCTTGGAATAGAGTTCGATTCATACAACGGTGAAAGCTTCTATTCCGATAAGATGCCTGCAGTTGTCAAAGAGCTGAAGGACAAAAATCTTATGACTATCGACGATGGCGCTTCGATAATTAACCTCGAAGAGTACAATATGCCGCCCTGCCTGATACTCAAGCGCGACGGATCCACCCTTTATCCGACACGTGATATTGCGGCGGCTCTATATAGAAAAAAGACGTACGATTTCGATAAGAATATTTACGTTACTTCCGCAGGTCAGAGTCTCCATTTTGCACAGTGGTTCAAGGTGGTCGAGCTGATGGGGTACGATTGGTCGGACAAGCTCATTCATGTTCCGTATGGTACAGTTTCGATTAACGGTTCCAAGCTTGCAACACGTACCGGTAATGTTATTCTCTTAAAGGATCTTTTTGCCGAGTCAATTGAAAAAGTCGGCAAAATCATGGAAGAGAAGAATGCGGCTCTCGAAAATAAGGAAGAAGTTGCCGAGGCTGTCGGAGTCGGTGCTATTATCTTCCACTATCTGATGAACAGCCGTATTAAAGATATAAACTTTATTTTAGAGGATGCTCTCAACTTTGACGGCAATACCGGTCCGTACGCGCAGTACACATACGCGCGTACCTGCTCGATTATCGAGAAGGCAGGCGGTGTTCCGAATATCAAGCCCACGGCGGATATGGTTACGGCACGCTCTGAAGCGGCGCTGCTCAAAACACTGTCGGTATTTCCCGAAAAGGTGCTTTCGGCACTTGAGGATCTCGAACCATCGGTTATCACTCGCTACATTCTCGATGTGTGCACTTCGTTTAACCGTTTCTACCATGAATGTCAGATAGTTACCGCCGATAATGAGACAACCCGTGACTTCCGCGTGGCGCTTACATCGTGCGTGCGTTCGGTGCTTGGTAAAGCGTTCGAGCTTATCTGCATGAAGAAGACAGAGAAGATATAATTTATGTATATTTGAAAAATATAGGAGATAAAAACAATGTCAGGACATAGCAAATGGAAAAACATAATGCATAAAAAGGAGAAGACCGATGCACAGCGTGCGAAGATCTTCACCAAGATCGGTAAGGAGATGGCGGTTGCTGTAAAAGAGGGCGGCCCCGATCCCGTATCGAACAGC
>JAFQVU010000047.1 GCA_017407885.1 Clostridia bacterium | reverse complement strand
ATTCCCAGAGGTTAAGCGTGCGCGTTATATTGACGAGCTTGGTCTCACTGAATACGATGCTGATCTGCTCGTTGCAAGCCGTGCATTCTGTGACTGCTTTGAGGGCGCATACGCAGTATGCGGCTCGGCAAAAGAGGTTGCGAACTGGCTCATCTCCGACTGCATGAACATCCTCAACCGCAAGCAGATGACCGTTGACGAGCTTAAGCTTGACGGAAAATCGCTTGGCGAGCTGATAAAGCTCTGCATGGACGGTAAAGTCAACCGCGGAAATGCGAAGAAGATTCTTACCGAAATGTTCGATTCCGAGGAAATTATTGATCCCGCAGCATACGCAGAGGCAAACGGATATATCATCTCGAACGACACCGGAAAGATGGACGAAGTCATCAAAGCCGCTGTAGCCGCTGATCCAAAAGCAGTAGCCGACTTCAAGGGCGGCAAAGAAAAAGCGCTCATGGCACTGTTCGGCAAGTGCATGAAGGAACTCAAGGGCAACTGCGATCCGCAGGTGCTTCGCGAAGCACTTCTTGCTCATATTAATAGCTTATAATCACTACGCCTCTCCGAAATCGGAGAGGCGTTTTTAACAAAAAGGAACAATGAATTTCTGAAAATAATTCATTGTTCCTTTTCTATATCTGCATCAAATTCTGCCTTGGCACGGTGCTTCTTGCCGACGTCAACTGCCACACTTGCGCGCTTTATCGTGCTCGAACCAAATCTTCTTCGTATTTCATCCACCGTTTTATCAAGCTGCCGCTCACGTTCAAGAATCCGCTCACGTTCTTCATCCGGAAAGAGCGATAACTGTTCGGCGTCTCCCCTATCAATATCGGTTAATGAAAGTCCAAGCAACCGAAGCGGAGTCCTTCCGTCCCAAAGCTCATGAAGCAGTTGTACCGCTACACGGTAAACTTCGCCCGTAATATCGGTAGAAGACGCCATTTTCTTCTGATGTGAGCGATTGACGAACTCACTCGTACGTATCGATGCGGATACGCAGTATGCACGAACTCCGTCTAAACGCATGCGCGATGCAACGCTGTCCGCGAGCGCGAGCATTATCGCATCCGCCGAATCGTATGAGGTTACATCCTCTTCCAGAGTAGTCGAGTTACTATAACCCTTCGCATCCTCCTGCACCTCGTGCACAGGCGAATCATCAATACCGTTTGCACACCTATGAATATACTCGCCTTGCTTAACGCCTAAAAATGATATCAGTGTTACGACATCACACCGCGCCGCATCGCCTATCTTACAGAGTCCGTGCCGTATAAGCTGTTCAGCAGTGGCAGAGCCAACGCCAAACAGTTCCCTTACCGGCAGTCCCCACATTTTTTGCGGTATCTCATGAGCAAAAAGTGTATGTACTCGGTCAGGCTTCTCGAAATCACTTGCCATTTTCGCGCAGAGCTTGTTTTCGCCGATACCTATATTTACCGTAAATCCAAGTGTGTCCCTAATTTCATTCTTTATCATATGTGCCGCCGCTATGGGATCCGGATAAATTCGCTCGGTACCGCTCATATCAAGAAAGCACTCATCTATAGAATATTGCTCAACAACCGGCGCATACTTACGGCAAACAGCTATAAAAGCACGTGAAGATGCCTCATACAGTTTGAAATCCGGCTTTGCGAGAGTTAACTGAGGGCATTTGCGAAGTGCCATTCCCACCGGCTCGCCGGTTTTGATACCATATTTTTTTGCAGGGATAGACTTTGCGAGTATAACGCCGCGTCTTGTCTCACGCTCACCGCCTATTGCAGATGGAATAAGTCTCAAATCAGACTCACCCAGCTTCACGCGCTTCGCCGCTTCCCAAGACAAAAATGCGCTATTTACGTCAACATGAAATATCAATCTCCGCAATGCCGCCGCCTCCCGAACATTTGTTTGTGTTTATATTATACCACAAACAAATGAAAATTGCAATAGGAAATTCAAATAAACATAAAGCAACACATCCGCATTAACTGCAAATGTGTTGCTTTTATTAACTTATCTTCATTATAAGTTGCTCCGGCAATATAAACTCCTCAAACTCCCAAATTCCTTCATTT
>JAFQVU010000046.1 GCA_017407885.1 Clostridia bacterium | reverse complement strand
TGGTTGCGGAGGCAGGATTTGAACCTACGACCTTCGGGTTATGAGCCCGACGAGCTACCGGACTGCTCCACTCCGCGATATATTGGTGCCGGAAACCGGGCTCGAACCGGTACGAGATTTGGTCTCACGGGATTTTAAGTCCCGGGCGTCTGCCAATTCCGCCACTCCGGCATTTTCCGTTACCTTATTTTGGCGATCCGTCTCATGACCGCCTATATAGTATATCATAATGAGCCCTTTTTGTCAAGAGGTTTTTGCAAATTCGCAAAAATATTTTGTGTCATACATGAAAATATTTTAAATTTAATATTGCATTACAACTTGAAAGATGATATAATATATACTGTATAATTATATGCATAAATAGCGAAAACAATTCACGTATTTAAAAAATCTTCGCTATACGAGGTTTTTATGGTTTTTTCATCTACCGTATTTTTGTTTATATTCCTTCCGGCGGTATGGCTTCTTCATATGCTGATTCCGCGGAAATTTCTTGCGGCGCGCAATCTTCTGCTCGCTGTTGCCAGCTTGCTCTTTTATGCATACGGTGAGCCTGTTTACATAATTATAATGCTTGGCTCAGTCCTCTTCAACTGGGCAATGACACTAATCATGTCAAAGTGCAAGCCGCGCACACAGTCAATTATCTGCACCGCGTGCGTTGTAGTTGATCTTTCCATACTCGGTTTCTTTAAGTATGTTCCATGGTTGGTTTCGCTTATCAACGCGGCGCTGTCGCTTGATATCCCTATTCCACCGCTTACTATACCCGTCGGCATCTCATTCTATACATTCCAAGTATTGTCATATGTTGTTGATGTGCGCCGAGGAAATACCCAAGCGCAAAAAAGCTTCGCCGCTCTGCTCCTATACATATCTTTCTTCCCACAGCTTATTGCAGGTCCTATTGTAAAATATGGCGACATTAAGGAACAAATTGCAAGTCGCTCCGTCACATTAAGCGGCACCGCACTCGGAATCCGCCGTTTTATATACGGCCTTTCCAAAAAGGTGCTTATATCCAACACCGCGGCAATTATAGCCGAGGCAGCATTCGGCGCAGACATGCCATCATCCCTGCTCGCATGGTCGGGTGCAATCTGCTATTGTATTCAGCTTTATTTTGACTTCTCCGGATACTCCGATATGGCAATCGGGCTTGCATCAATGTTCGGCTTCTCTCTGCTTGAAAACTTCAACTATCCGTATTCCGCTGTATCAATCCGTGACTTCTGGAAGCGTTGGCACATTTCGCTCACCTCGTGGTTCCGCGAATACGTATACTTCCCTCTCGGAGGTAACCGTCACGGTAAAGCACGTACCGTCGCCAACCGTCTTACCGTATTCTTCCTGACCGGACTTTGGCACGGTGCGAATTTCACATACATCGTATGGGGTATGTGGCAGGGACTTCTCATGATGTTCGAGCAGTTCACAAATATCGAAAGATGGGCAAAGAAGCCGATTTTGAAGCCGTTATTCCATATATATACCCTGCTCGCTGTCTGCCTCGGATTTGTTGTATTCAACTCGCCGAGCATCGGCTTTGCGATGCAGTATATCGGAAGAATGTTCTCGTTCAGTGGCGGCACGGGCGATGCGCTCATGCTCTTCACTCCGTACACAATTATGATGCTCATATTTGGAGTTGTCTTCTCTTTACCGATACTTCCCACACTGCGTAAATATGCCGCAAGCAACGGTAAACTTTCCGCCTGCGGTGAAGTCATTGGATACACACTCAGCCTGCCTTTGCTGGCGCTTTGCGTTATGACGCTCGCTTCAACTTCATTTAATCCCTTTATTTATTACATATTCTGAGGAGGCGCGATATGAAAAAATTACTGCTTATAATATACTGCGCCCTCTTCCTTATTCCCTGCGCATTTTTCTCGCTCGGCATGATAATCCCGGGGGCTGCAAATGCAGCAGAGGGCGCCGAAATGCCCAAACTGCTGACTGACACGCCCAATGTATCTATCAACTCGGATTTCGGCAATGAATTTGAGGAATATTTTTCGAAGAGCTTTGCATACAGAAATAAAGTAGTGGACATGTTTTCTACTTTGAAAACCGAGATTTTCTCCGAGGGTAACGATCAGGTCGTTGTCGGACAGGACGATTTCCTTTTCTTCGCTGACACCCTCGACAATTACCTCGGCAGGAACCCGATGACCGATGAGGAAATAACCGCGGCTGCCGACTCGCTTCTTAATATATATGAATACTCATATGAGCGCGGCACTGACTTCCTGTTTGTCTGTGCGCCAAACAAGAACAGCATCTATCCCGAAATGATGCCGCCTCGCTACATCATGGATACGGACGGACGCGACTTTGACCGTTTACTCGATGCGCTCGATGAACGCAGTATTCCTTATATAGATCTCCGCGAGACACTAACCGATGCAAAAAACGACCTGCTTGTCTATCACAAGCGCGATACACACTGGAACACAGAGGGGGCGCGTATCGCAGTCGAAGCTATTGCGAACGAGTTATCCATCTCACTTCTCGATTTTGCAAAGTACGGACCTGCACCGGTCACCGATTTTTCGGGCGATCTTGATACGCTCCTTTTCCCGGAACGCAAAATGTATGATGATAACACCGCATATGATCTTTCCGAATTATTTATCTACACATCCGCTTACCGCACGCCAATGGATATGCAGATAACTACAAGAGGCGGCGGCGAAGGCAAGCTTTTAATGTTCCGCGACTCTTTTGCAAATGCAATGATCCCATTTTTCGCATCAAGTTCCCTTGAAGCACGTTTTGAACGTGCTGTTCCCTACCGCATTGATCTTCTCGATACATATTCCGCTGACTGCGTGATAATCGAGATAGCCGAGCGCAACATCCGCACACTTATCGGCGCAGATGAGCGCATAATAACTACCGTAGATTAAGGAGTGATATCCGCTCTATGAAAAGAAACAAACGAGTCGTCAGTGCTGTACTGCTCACGGCTCTTATATCAAATTCCGCATTGCTTTACTCGTGCGGTGTCTCTTCCGATGCCAAAAATCATGTCTTCAAGAATTTTGATGTAAAGGCACATTTAGGAATTGAATTTCCGTCAGAGGCGTTTGATTTCGGGGAACTCGGTGCCGCAATCGCACCTATTGTAAATACTCAGCCTAACTGTATCATTACGGACAGCGAAGCATTCCCCATGACTGTCATTGATAAGATGGATATATACCAGACAAGAACTGCACAGTACCCGTATAACACACTCAGCAAGGGCGAGAGAATATATCTCGTTGAACCTGCCGAGGGCAGTATTTGGGCAACCGTATATTCAACGGGCGGAGTTCTGCTCGGTTATGCAAAGGACGGCTTTTTACATTCCGTAAACAGCGGCAGTACTCTGTATGCTGAAGTACCGATTGAAACCGGACTCGCTCCCGACAGTACCGGCAGAAAAATAAATGCATACTCGCATCTTGTAGATATCCGTAAGTATCTTAAAGTTTATGAATCCACGAACATCTCAAATGCCGGGGTTGATCTTTCGCGGTATGATATAAAGGTCTCCATGAAGCTCTCCACCAGCGAAACGTCAATCGGTGAGCCGTTTTATGACCGCAACCTTTGTCTGATACAGTATGATACTCTTCAAAAGCTCATTAAGGCAATAGAGATATTCAAAAATGATGGTTATACAATCGTAATATATGACGCATACCGTCCGACCTCTGTACAGCAGCGTTGGTTTGACGTGGTGCGCGTTCACAAGTGGGTCGCCGACCCAAGCCGCGGTATGGGCGGAATACACGACCGCGGAACTGCGCTTGACATTTCTCTTATCGATTCGGATGGAAATGAGCTTGAAATGCCCACCCCGATGCATACATTCACAAACGACTCCGCAAGAAGCAGTGAAAACATGACCGACACCGCGCGCGACAATATGAACTATATGACGGATGTAATGACTTCTTGCGGCTTCACTTACATCAATTCCGAGTGGTGGCATTTTCAGTGTGCAAACACCAGAAATTACCTTCCCACCGATCATCCGCTCGATACTATTCCGCTCGTTCCATCAGAGAATGAGCTTGTAAGATAAGGGGGTGGGAATATGAATCAAACTGAAAAGTATTATCAAAATCCCCCCAAAGAGGAATCTGTACTTCTTCCCGTACCCATGCTCCCACCCGAGCGCAAATCACCGGCATCGGTACACTCAATAACGCTTATAAAGCATGCCGACAGCTCGGATACCATGCGCATAGTTATAAAGCGAGATCTTTCGGTAAAGATTTCAAGCTTTACCCTGAGATATCGTTTTTCGTCACTGCCGGTCTATGCCCCGGACACCGCCCACAAATTTAGTACATACCGTTATACAGACGAGGATCTTAATTCAAGTGAGCTTATAACCATAACCGGTAATGTTCCGGCGCATCTTACCAAGGACGGATGCAGCGCATACATATCCGAAATCACCCTTTCAAGCGGGCAGATACTTACATTTGAGCCGTCTGAATTTCGTTTTGTACGCCGTCCGATTGCAAAGAACCGTAGTACCCCCAAGCCGCAGAATCCGCCTGCATCAAGCGGCAGTACATCACAGCAGCTTAACAAGGTTGCAGAAGCAAATACCAGTGAAAAGCCTGCGCTTTCTCCCGAAAAAAAGCGCCGCCGTCTTGTGGTTATTTTATCCGCGCTCGTTCTTATGTTTGTTGTCGAGATCATCGCGGGAATTGCACTTTACCGCTATCTCGGAGTAAAGAACTCTGCCGATATGCTTATAAAAGACCGGCGTTTCAACGAAGCGTACAAAATCGCTTATGACTCTGAATATGACAGCATACTGCAGCGCGTTTGCGAAAAGGCGGTTGAACATTACATAGACAAGGGAGATCTTGAATCCTCATATGTCTATGCATACGGTGCGCCGAATTCTTCTCTGTGCGATGTTATCATTGATTATGCCGCCGCAAGTGTTGTCGATATAAACACCGGAAAAATCAATGAAAATGCATTCCGCGTGGCAAAGATGTCCGAAAATGATGAAAAGTTTTCGTCCATCATACGCTCAATGTGCGATATATTAAAGAATCGCGGCGACTATGTAAATGCACTTCTTGTCGCAAGCGAAATGCGAGATCCGGATGAACGCGATAAATATGAAAACACTGTGTTTAATGATGCGCTTATCTATTATATCTATAACAATCGCTATAATGAAGCGGCAGCGTTTATTGATGAGCTTCCTAATATCGTAACCTTCGATATTTCAAAGCAAGATGCAATAAATGCCGCTATCGAATGTTGTGTGACTCTTGATGACAATGCCGGCATAATCTATCTTGCCGACCGATATCCCGAATATGCAAAGATAACCTCTGCCCAGGCAGGCATAGATTCGGGAGACTCGGGTGTGCGTGCAGAGCTTGATATTATATATCCGATGCTGACCGAGGATCAGAAACGTATATATCACTCGCAGTCGATATCGGTGTGGAACGATGATGTCCGCATCATAAAATCCGGAAAAATAGCCGGGACCAAGATAACCGATGCTGTATCTGTCGATACAAATGAAATCATGAGCATCGTGCTGCGTAAAAACGGCAAGGTTACTCTGATCCCCCATGAAGGTGAAGCTCTCCCCTTCACCGCACCGAGCGATGATGACGTTATACAGGCAGTGCTCGGCAAAGATCATGCGGTTCTGCTCCATGCAAACGGTACTGTAAGTGCTATTGGCGACAACACATACGGTCAATGCGATGTAAGCGAGTGGAGCGATATAGTTGCAGTTGCGGCAGGTCAGCGGTTTACAGTCGGTCTGAAAATTGATGGAACGCTTGTTGCCACAGGCTCGAATTCGTGCGGTCAGTGTGACGTTGAGCCGTACCGCAATGTAGTCGATGTTGCGGCGTGCAACCAGACGACAGTAATGCTCTTCTCGGACGGTACTGTAATGATACGCGGCTACCGTTCAATGGGACTTTTAAATGTTGAAAACGCCAAGAACATAACCCGCATCAAAGCAGGTGCATCCGCAATTCTCGCAGAAAAGCGTGACGGCACATACCAGCTTTACTCGGGACAGATTGGCGGCTCCTACGGCAATCCGTACAATTGGCGCAATATGGAAGCTTTTGATGTCGGAGTTGTCTGCATCGCCGGTATTGATGAATCCGGTGCGCTCTACCATGACGGTGACGGTGTACCGAACAAGAATAATTGACACAGGAATTTTTATAGATGAGTAAGAAAGCATTAGCAAAAAAGAAAAAAGCCAAAAAAAGCAAGGCAGGAAAAAGCTCTGCCAAGCAGGTCACGGCTGTTCAGGATACTGTCAAGCCTAAAGATATATCCCTTGAATCAGAATCTGCCATAGAGAAAGTGACGGAAGAAAATTCTTCTGCTGATTCTGCCGACACGGTTATAAAAACAGCTGTGGGGACTTTGGAGCCATCTGAAGAAACGGCATCGGAATCGCTTGACGATACCGACGAAAGTTCAGATGACGACATCGCTTTGGAATCAAACGAGGAACCAAATGATTCCCCTTCAGATGAATCCGACAACAAAGAGGAATCGGATGCATCCGACGTCACAGAATCCGACAAAGAATCGGCTGAAGAAAACATGCCGTCAGCAAAGCGTAAGCTTCGCATAGTGCTTACAGTTTTACTGATAATTGTAGGTATCATTCTTCTGCCACTCGCAAGTCTGCTTCTGTACGGTGTAATGCCGCATAAGACGGAGATCGGCAAGGACGTAAGCCTGCCGCTTAGGGATGTGTCGGTATTTAATTATTTTTGTGAGGTAAAAACAGACCTCGACGAAATAGATACAAGCGTACTTGGCAAGCATCCGCTTGAGCTTGAATTCTTCGGATTTATTCCCGTTAATTCTTCGATTGTTGTAAGAGACAGCAAGTCGCCGCGAATCACAATGCAAACACTGTGTGTTCCGCGCGGCACCGAGGTCTTCCCGGAAGAATTCATAAGCCAAGCCTACGATATGACCGAGCTTACGTATCGCTTTATGCATCAGGTTGACACAGAAAACGGCGGTACGGTCACTGTCCGCGCTGTGGATGAGTGCGGAAATAAAGCTACCGCTACTGCAGAGCTTATCGTAAATGATCGTCTTACCCATTGCGAGACCGAGCTTGGTACTCTTAAGGCGGTTCTTGCCGACAGACTGCTTAAATTTGAATGGCTCAGCGATCTTGATTTCGATAAAGTTGATTTTTCGCAGTGCGGCACATACCGCATCAAAGGAAAGCTCAACGGTGCAAGCTGTCTTTTTAATGTAACCATTGTTGACACCACCGCGCCTAAAGCAGATGTGATCGCATACGATATTCTTCTCGGTCAAACGCTCTCCCCCGAGGATTTCACCGAAAATATCATCGACAGATCCGAAGTCACACAGCGGTTTGAAACCGAGCCTGATTTTGAAAAGTTAGGAGTTCAGGAGATATCCGTGATTCTGGAAGACACCTACGGAAATACCACTCTACTTGAGACAAAGGTTAATATACATGACATTGCAGCGTCTTTTCTCATAGAAGCAGGCACTTCAACCGAGGCGTTCAAGGATGAACTTTTCGCTCATATGGATCCACAGTCTCCCCTGCCTCGACTTGCGGATGACGTTATAATAGAACAATTCGGAATAGGCACACACGAAATAACTCTCATCGGCGAATATTCGCACATACCGATCGAGCTTACAGTTGAGGATACTGTTCCGCCTGTGCTTGCCATCAAGCCGACAAATGTTTATTTAGGCACAACTCCGAATGCAAACGATTTCATAACAAGCTGTATAGATGCCTCGCCGGTAAGCTTCACATTTTCGGAAACGGTTGATACCTCTCATATAGGTGAGCAGACAGTTACTATAGTAGCAACAGACGAAGCCGGCAATTTCACAAGCATGAGTACCTCGATGTATGTTATAAAAGACACTACAAAGCCGGTTATTTACGGTGTAAAACCGCTTTTCGCTTACGAGGGTGAAACGATTTTATACCGAAACGGGGTATATGCATCGGACGACCGAGACGGAAATGTTGCTGTAACGGTCAATTCGTCCGCAGTCAACAACAGTGTTGCAGGTACATATTATGTAACCTATACCGCATCCGATTCTTCGGGCAATACAAGAACTGCAACAACGACTGTAACGATTATGGCAATAAGCCGTCAGTCAGTCGATGATCTTGCCGATCAGGTTCTTGCCAAAATCGTTACCGATTCGATGACCGATCGCGAGAAAGCACATGCAATCTATAATTGTTGCAGACAAAACATCAGATATTCAAGTATAACAAGTCATCTGATGGGACACTTCAACAAGGCGGCGTATACGGGATTTACAAAGCACTACGGCAACTGCTACACCTACTATGCAGTAGCAAGCGCACTGCTTTCACGTGTCGGAATTGAAAACATTGAGATCCACCGAAACGATCCTAACCGTCCGCATTATTGGAATCTCGTTAAAATGGATGGAGCGTGGTATCACTTCGACACTTGCCCACAGCCGTCCCCGCACAGACTCAAAGTATTTCTCTTGAAAGACAGCGAAGTAAGAGCATTCCCCCTCAGTTACTATTACGATTTTGATGCCGGCAAATTCCCCCCTACTCCCTAAACGAAAGGAATACTAAAATGAAAAAACTTATCATTCTACTTTTATCCCTCACCCTTATCATCAGCCTCGCGGCTTGTAATGAAACCGATGGCGGCAATGACACAACCAAAGATACAAGCAGTGAAACAACCGAAGCACCAACCGATACCACAGTTAATCCCCCCGAGACAACCGTCCCCGACACCACGGCATCTGAAGTTTCTCTTACATACACACTCGTGTTTGAAACTGGCATGACCGTTACCATCGGCGGTCCATCAGAGGACTTTATAGCTTCGGCAGGCGAGCCGATGGATTACATGGAAGCTCCAAGCTGTATACATGAAGGCTATGATAAAGTCTACTTCTACGACTGGTACAGTATCACTACCTCTCCGAATGCAAACGGTGAGCAGTATATTTCCGAATTTTCCATGCTTTCCGATGCGGTTGCACTTAAAGATAGCGGATTAACAGTCGGAAGCAGTGCCCAGGCGGTTGAAGCAGTGTTCGGTACAGACTATGACGAACAGTTCGGCATCAGAGTATACGAGCTTGACGGCGCTACTGTATCGATTCAATTTGTTGACGGCGTGATATCGGGCTTCACCGTATCAGCAGTAACACTTAATTAATCTTATCAAAAAACAGTCAGGGTGTTATTCCTGACTGTTTTTTGTTATTGGTATTCAAAACTATACAAGCATATAAATGACCAAGAATATTCCTGCTGATACAAGAAATGCTATTCCAAGCCAAAGCGTGGTATGATTAGTGTTCCGCATGGAAGCACGCCTGCACTTGTAGGTGTAAAAATCTTCGCTTTTGTCTTTGTGCAGAGGGGATATATTTGACGCACAATAAGATAACATATCGAACGTCCCCAAGCGTGAGACATACGAAAGCAGCCCCACACTGGTAAGGATGATGCCGGGTATCACAAAGCAATCTGAAAGGATACCGAATGTATCTTGGACGTTTTCTGTACTCATAAGTCCCCTGCTATATGCGGTAT
>JAFQVU010000045.1 GCA_017407885.1 Clostridia bacterium | reverse complement strand
GGTCGTCTGCAACGCAGAAAATGCGGCACTCGGAAACGGACTTGACCCGAACAGCGCGGACACTTTGCTTTCCTCGGGCTGTGATGTTCTGACCGGCGGAAACCATATATTCAGAAAGCGCGAGATACGCCGTTATCTTGAGATGAGCCGAAGTGTGGTACGCCCTGCGAACTATCCTTACGGAACGGCAGGCAACGGCTACACCTTTGCAAACATCGACGGATACCGCGTGCTTGTTATCAACATGCTCGGAACGATATATCTCGATTCGCTGAATTGCCCGTTTGCCACGGCAGACCGCATACTTGAGCGCGAGGCAGGACGCTATGACTTCGCGGTGCTCGACTTCCACGCCGAGGCGACAAGCGAGAAGATTGCGCTCGGACGTTACCTTGATGGGCGCGTGAATGTCATATTCGGCACACACACGCACGTTCCGACAGCCGATGCATGCATACTGCCAAACGGAAGCGGATATGTGACCGACCTCGGTATGTCGGGTCCGCCCGACGGCGTGCTCGGCGTGCGCGCGGATATTATAATTGAAAAGCTTCGCACGAAGATGCCGGTCAAGTTTGAGCTTGCCGAGGGCGCGACTGTGGTGAACGGTGTTATTTTCACGCTTGATACCGATTCGCGTACTGTCTGCGAAGTCGAAAGGGTTACATTTTAAATCACACGGGGAGAAGTGTTCTCCCTGTGGTGTTTTGTGTTCGAGGTTTTTGTATGGGAGTTACGATTCACATATCAAAAAAACCAATCGAAATATCGCAAACATTGTAAAAAATAACACTTTTACAGAGATTGAAAATATGATATAATATACACAGAAAGTGCTGCTTCGCAGGCCTTTGTGGCTTTGCTACACCGCGTTTTACGCGGTTGTGCTACTGTTGGCTTCGCCAAAATGCCCTTGCAAGTAAGCATTTTTGTTTCATGGTATATTAAAAACCATATAATTTATTAAAGGAGAAAATCCCTTGATACGTAACGATTTAAGAAACATCGCAATCATCGCCCACGTTGACCACGGTAAGACTACACTCGTTGACGAGATGCTCAAGCAGGGCGGTATCTTCCGTGAAAATCAGGCTACCGAGGACAGAGTCATGGACTCGGGCGCAATAGAAAAGGAGCGAGGCATCACCATTCTCGCAAAGAACACCGCCGCTCACTATAAGGACGTTAAAATAAACATAATCGACACCCCCGGTCACGCGGACTTCGGCGGCGAGGTCGAGCGCATACTTAAAATGGTAAACGGCGTACTCCTGCTCGTTGATGCGGCAGAAGGTCCGATGCCCCAGACTCGCTTTGTACTTCAGCGTGCACTCGAGCTTAAGCATAAAGTCATAGTTGTTGTCAACAAGGTTGACCGCCCCGATGCGCGAATAAACGAGGTAATCGACGAAGTGCTCGAGCTTCTTATCGACCTCGATGCAACTGATGAACAGCTCGATTCTCCGATGATTTTCGCGTGCGGACGTGACGGTACCGCTTCGATCTCCCCAGAGGAGCGCGGCGAGGATCTCAAGTGCCTGTTTGACACCATTCTTGAATACATTCCTGCTCCCGAGGGCGAGGTGGACGAGCCTCTGCAGATGCTCGTTTCGTCCATTGACTACAACGAGTACGTCGGACGTATCGGCATCGGACGTATCGAGCGCGGACAGGTCAAGGTCGGTCAGGAAGTCGCAATCACAAACTTCCACAGCGAGGAAGCGCCCAAACGCACACGTATCGTCTCGCTTTATCAGATAGACGGTCTGCAGAGAATCCCCGTTGACACCGCGAAGATGGGCGATATCGTCTGCTTCTCCGGCGCAGGCGACGTTACCATCGGCGACACAGTCTGCTCGACTGACTGCATTGAGCCGCTTGAATTTGTCAAGGTCAGCGAACCGACGCTCGAAATGACTTTCTCGGTAAACGACAGCCCATTTGCCGGACGCGAGGGCAAGTTTGTCACATCCCGTCAGCTTCGTGAGCGCCTTTATAAAGAACTTCTGCGCGACGTTTCGCTCCGTGTTTCGGACGGCGACACGACTGACAGTTTCAAGGTTGCAGGACGCGGAGAAATGCATCTTTCCATCCTCATCGAAAATATGCGCCGTGAGGGATACGAGCTTACCTGCTCGAGGCCGCGCGTGCTTTATAAGGAGATCGACGGTCAGCTTTGCGAGCCGATGGAGCGCGTTACAATCGACGTTCCCGAGGGAAGCGAGGGTACGGTCATCATGAAGCTCGGTGCACGCAAGGGCGATCTTCTCGAAATGAATCTCCACGGAAGCCGCATGAGAATTGAATACCTCATTCCGGCGCGCTGTCTGTTCGGTTACAGAAGCGAGTTCATGACCGACACCCGTGGCGAGGGTATCATCAACTCGGTATTTGAGGGGTATCAGCCTTACCGCGGTGATATTACACTTCGTTATACCGGCTCGCTTGTTGCGAGTGAGGCAGGCGAGACGACCTCGTACGGTCTCTATCAGACCCAGGACAGAGGACAGATGTTTGTCGGCGTACAGACGCCGGTTTACGAAGGAATGATCGTCGGCGAGTCTCCGAAGATCGGCGATATCGCGCTCAATCCCTGCAAGAAGAAGCATCTTACCGCTGTTCGCTCGACGGGTGCTGACGAGGCGCTCATTCTCACGCCTCACAAGCAGATGAGTCTCGAAGAGGCGATTGAATTCCTCGCCGAGGACGAGCTTATGGAAGTTACTCCGAAGTCTATCCGTCTGCGCAAGTCGATACTTGACACCTCCCTGCGTCTTAAGGCTCAGGCGAAGCTCAAGAAATAAAAATCAATCCGTGATGTTCGCAAAAACGAACATCACGGATTTTTGTGTGACGGTAATTATTCAACTGTGACCGACTTCGCGAGATTACGCGGCTTGTCGATATCGCATCCGCGTGCCGCCGCAGCGTGGTATGCAAACAGCTGCAGTGCCGTTACAGCGGGCAAAAATGCAAGCTCGGGCGCTATTTCGGGCAGGCGTATCACGTGATCCGCCGTGCCGTCTGCAACCTCGGTATTATGCGAGGTGATCATAAGCGTATTCGCCCCGCGTGCCTTTGTCTCGCGGATGTTCGAGACCATTTTCTCATAAAGCGAAGGCACAGAGCAAAGCGCGATTACTGGCACGCCCTCGGTGATAAGCGAGATCGTACCGTGCTTGAGCTCTCCTGCCGCATACGCTTCACTGTGGATATACGAGATCTCTTTAAGCTTCAGCGAACCTTCGCAGGCAAGGTGATAGTCCATTCCGCGTCCGATGAAGAAAAGATCTTCCGCTTTGGCGAGTGCCTCGGCGTGTGCCTTTATCTCATCTTCGCGCGCTATCATCTCCGCAACTGCATCGGGAGCACGCTCGTACAGCTCTGTCACTTTTGCGCGCGCCGACGCGGAATCGAGTTCGCCGCGCACGATTGCCGCACTTACCGCAAGCAGATACAAAAGCGCCGTCTGTACCGAGTATGCCTTGGTACTTGCGACTGCGATTTCGGGACCTGCCATAGTATAAATAACGCTGTCAGCCTCGCGTGCGATGGACGAGCCGATTACATTGACTACACCGAGCGTTGCCGCGCCTTTCTCTTTTGAAAGACGGAGCGCCGCAAGGGAGTCCGCGGTCTCACCCGACTGCGAGATGATAACAACGAGGTCGCGTTCATCAATAAGCGGATCGTTGTAACGGAACTCGGACGCAATCTCCACCTCGCACGGAAGCTTGGCGAGCGCCGCAAGCGCCCCCTTTGCGATGAGTCCTGCATGCATTGCCGTTCCACACGCAACGATATGTACGCGCGACACCTTGGCAAACACGCCCACATCAAAGCCGTCACCCGTGAAATCGGGCAGCCCGTTTTTGATTCGGCTGTGAAGCGTTGTGCGTATAGCGGTTGGCTCTTCGTTTATCTCCTTTATCATAAAGTGAGAGAATCCGCCGCGTTCAGCGGCTTCAATATCCCAGCTTGCCGTGAGAAGCGGCTTTTCGACTGCTTTGCCGTCGCGGAATATCTCGACTTCCGTTTTGGTAACCTTTGCAATCTCGCCCTCGTCGAGCTGATAATATCTGCGCGTCTTGCGAAGAATCGCCGTGATGTCAGAAGCGACGAAGTTTTCGTCCTCGCCGACACCGATTATCAGCGGTGAGCCTTTGCGTGCAGTCCATATCGTGTCGGGAGCATCCTCGAAGAGGATTCCGAGTGCCCACGAGCCGACAAGCCGTGAGGTCATACGCTCGATTGCGGCGTGCGCGGTCAACTTTTCCTTCATATAATAATAATCAAGAAGCTTTGCCGCAACCTCTGTGTCGGTGTCGCTCTCAAAGGTATAGCCGAGCACGGTCAGCTCCTCGCGAAGTGCCGCATAGTTTTCGACGATACCGTTGTGCACGATGCGCACACCCGGTGTGCCGTGCGGATGCGAATTCACATCGCTCGGCGCACCATGCGTTGCCCAGCGTGTATGACCGATGCCGCAGTGCGATTCGGGGGTATCGGAAAGCTTAGCTTCGACGTTAACGAGTCTGCCTGCCGCTTTTACTGAGTTGATTTTGCCTTCTTTACCAAAAAATGCAATTCCCGCGGAATCGTATCCGCGATATTCGAGGGCGCGGAGTCCCTCAATAAGATGATTTACACAGTTATCTTTACCGATGTATCCAATGATACCACACATATACTTATTCTCCTATTTCTCCGGAATGCCGTATATGTGAGTGGCAGCAAGCCGGATGGACAAGCTGCCCATACGGCATTTAAGCCGGTATAATATAATTCGTTTTCTTCTTAAGATTTGTTTTATCCGGGGTTTTGTATACCGCAGTTACCTGCGGGATTTGTCCACGGACTCACGACGGTCGGTTACCCTTCCGCCGGAAAAATTCCCGCCGAATATTTCGATAATTTTTCTCCTCGTCAACCGATATAATATCGGTCCAGGCGCTTTAGACGTCCTCATTTCAAATCAATTATAGCTTTCAAGCTGTTTTTTTATAAGCTCTGCGGTCTCCTCTGCCAGCTTCTTTGCGACTTCTGAATCCTCGCCCTCGGTCATGATACGGATAAGCGGTTCGGTGCCAGACGGTCTTGTGACGATTCTGCCACCATCGCCGATTGCTTTCTTTGCCTCATCGAGTATCTTCTTGACCTTGTGGTCGGTGTAGAATGCGAGTTTCGCTTCTGCCGACACGCGGATGTTGACGATAAACTGCGGATAGCGAGTCATCACCTTTGCCGCCTCGGAGAGCTTTACGCCTGTGCGCTTCAGCTGTGAGAGAAGCTGTATGGATGTGAGCTGTCCGTCACCGGTGGTTGAATAGTCGCGGAAAATGATGTGTCCCGACTGTTCGCCGCCGAGGTGGTAGTCTTCAAGCAGCATTTCTTCGAGCACGTAGCGGTCACCGACCTTGGTCGCCTCGAAGCGGATGTCATTATCTGCGCAGAATTTCGTGAATCCGAAGTTGGTCATGATTGTGCCGACAACGGTGTTTTTGTTGAGCTTGCCGCGTGCTTTCATGTCAAGCGCGAGGATAGCCATAATCATGTCGCCGTCAACGTCATTGCCCTCGTTGTCAATGCACAGACAGCGGTCTGCGTCTCCGTCGTAAGCGATACCGGCGTCAAGACCGTGTTCGATGACATAAGCACGAAGTGCGTCGAGATGAGTTGAACCGCAGTTCTCGTTGATGTTCACTCCGTCGGGACTGCTTGACAGAATTACTGCATTTGCGCCGAGACGTGTGAAGAGCTGTTCTGCGGTGCGGCTTGCCGAACCGTTTGCACAGTCAACTGCGATATTCATTCCCTCAAGCGAGCAATGCGCGGAGCTTACAAGATGGTCGATGTAATCCTTCACTGCGGTCGTGCAGCGAGTTACTCTTCCGATATTTGCGCCTGCCGCGAGCTTTGGTTCGGGCATGTTGTCAAGTACGATTGATTCGATGCGCTCTTCGAGGTCGTCCTCTAACTTGTAGCCGTCCTCGTTGAAGATTTTGATGCCGTTGTAGTCGTAGGGGTTGTGCGAAGCGGATATCATGATACCTGCGTGCGCCTTGTACTTGCCCACGAGGTAGGCTACCGCCGGAGTGGGGACTACGCCGAGGTCGATGACATCAGCGCCTACCGAGCAAAGTCCTGCCGTGAGAGCGGAGGCTAACATCTCGGAGGAGATTCTCGTGTCCATTCCGACGAGTACGGTTGGCAGATAACGCTTGCTGCTCGAGAGCACCTCTGCCGCCGCGCGTCCTATCTGCATTGCGCGCTCACAGGTCAGCTCCGAATTGGCGATGCCGCGAGCACCGTCGGTACCGAAAAGTCTTCCCATGATTGTGTTCCTTTCATTAATTAATATTTGTCTGCGATGTTGCCTGAATCCTTGTAGATGGAATCGGAGGTGATCACGCCGCGTACACGTGAGAGGGGATAGATGTTTGTGTTTCGCCCGATGATTGTACCGGGGCAAAGCACGCTGTTGCAGCCGACCTCAACGAAGTCGCCGAGCATGGCACCGAACTTTTTGCGTCCGGTGTTAATTACCTCGCCGCCTGCCTTGACTGCCACGTGGGTTTTGTCGCTCTTGACGTTTGACGTCACCGCGCCCGCTCCCATGTGCGACTTGTAGCCGAGGATGGAATCGCCGACGTAGTTGAAATGAGGCACCTGCACGCCATCGAACAGTATGCAGTTCTTTAGCTCACAGGAGTTTCCGACGACGGCACCCTTGCCGATGATTGCACTTCCGCGAATGTACGCACAGTGACGTATCTCGGCACCCGAGTCGATAATACACGGCCCGCCGATGTAAGCGGTGGGCGCGAGCTTTGCGTCTTTCGCCACATAGACGTCACCGCCGCGGTTGTCGTATTTTTCGGGATCGAGCGTTTTACCGAGGGCGATGATGTGATCCTTAATATAATCAAGCAGCTCCCAGGGGTAAACATTGGGCTCGAAAATGTCGGCGGCAATAGTGTGCGAGACATCGTAGAGGTCGCGGATTTTGGGTATACCGGTTTCCTTCAATAATATATATCTCCTTCCCGCGGAATAGATCCGCATATTTTGCCCGAAAACGGACAATGCTGATAGTATATCATATTGCGGCAATTTTGTCAATGTGACATCGGGGTGAAAATAAATCTTGAAAAATATTCAAACTTTTTTTCAAAAAACCCTTGACAAACGCAAGCAAGTATGCTATACTATTAAAGCTGTCCCGCAAGGGGGGATGAAAAAAGTTTGAAAAAACTTTAGGGAAACCTCTTGACAGGCAGGCTGAGATATGATATAATAATCGAGTCGCTTGAGAAAGAGACGGCAAGCAATGGTCTTTGAAAATTGAACAACAAGAGATGGAAGGAAGTACAAAGAAGTGAGGCACGCAAGTGCTAAACGGAAGATACTAACGATAACAAAGAAATCTCGACAATTCTTTTGAACACGAACAAAAGGTAAATTTAAGTAAAAGAGCTAAACATCAAGTTAACTCTGAAAAAGGTATCAAGCAGTGAAAAACAGAGACGTGGGTAACTCCCGTGTTAACCTGAGCAAGCCGATAAGGTTTATGTAAGGGCGGCGGATGAGAGAACCAAACGGAAACGGAGTAACTGCTTCATATACAATTTTTTAGAGAG
>JAFQVU010000044.1 GCA_017407885.1 Clostridia bacterium | reverse complement strand
GCATTATCTATTTTGATGACGAAAAGGAGGCGGCATAATGGAACGTATAATGTTGCTTCTGACTATTACAAAGCGCGGCGAGGGTGCGAAGATTATTGATACGCTCAATTCCCACTGCATAACGTGGCATCTGCGCTCTGTGGGACAGGGAACAGCGTCATCCGAAACCATGGACATACTTGGTCTTGGGTCGCGCGATAAAGATATTATTATTAGCCTTGCCGCAAAACGCGCGGCGGAGCAGTTTGCCGCTGAACTTGAAAGCGACCCGACACGCCGCGGCGGGCATGGAATAATGATGATAGTACCGCTTACGGCAATAAACAATCTGACCGCAACGATGGTAACCCGTGCGGCAGAGTCCATCAATGTACAGGAGGATAACGCGATGAAGAATGAATACAAACACAGTCTTGTGCTTGTGGCAGCTAACCGCGGATGTTCAGACGAGGTTATGCGAGTAGCACGCGGCGCAGGCGCAACGGGAGGTACGGTTATCCGTGCAAACCTTGCAGACAATGAAGCCGCTGAGCTTCTCGGCATTACACTTGAAGAGGAGCGTGAGGTTATTGCAATTCTCGTACCCGATACAATTCGTGACAGGGTGATGGAGGATATAAACCGCGAACTTGGACTTCGCACCGATACTCAGGCGATACTTTGTTCGCTCGGTGTTGACAAGGCTATGAGAATATAACGAAACAGAGCTTCAGCCAAACGGCTGAAGCTCTGCTCATTTTGGTGCGCCTGACAGGACTTGAACCTGCACGTCGGGGACACCAGATCCTAAGTCTGGCGCGTCTGCCAATTCCGCCACAGGCGCATATCTGCCTCCGAGTACATTCGGATCGAGAATGCTTTCATTAGTCTTTCTTTGCAGTTTTAAAGTATATTTATATACTTTGATTAGTATATCACAAATAAAAGATTTTGTCAAGGTATTGATTTTTACTTTGAAAAGTTGTAAAATATATATGATGTATATTCCATTTTACGGAGATATGAATATATGTCACAGAATTTTAATGCACTTATTCTTGCACTTATAATTGTTGTATTCCCGATAGCGGCAGGAATGACTTCGCCGGATACGGTAGACTTGCCTATATTGATGTATCATCATATTGCCGAGGGCGGGGCAGGCAGTACGGTAATATGCGCGGAGACTTTCGGAAGGCATCTTTCACTGCTTGCGGATAACGGATATGAGTCCGTAACACCTCGGCAGATTATTGATTATGTGACTGATGGTACACCTCTGCCTAAAAAACCGTACCTTATCGTGTTTGATGACGGATACGAGTCTAATCTCGAATTTGGGCTTCCACTGCTTTTAGAATACGATGAGCATGCCGTGATTTGCTTTGTAGGTTCGAGCGTTGGTTGTAAAACTTACAAAGATACCGGAAATCACATCATACCGCATTTTGATATAGAGGGCGCACGCAAACTGCTTGGTTCCGGACACATAACGCTTGGCTCGCACACATGGGATATGCATATGTACGCTCCGTTTGAATCCGGAAGAGTACGGGAGTATGCTGTGCGGTGTGCGGATGAAACCGAGGAGCAGTTTGAGTCAGCATTCTATGCCGATTGCACAGCAATGCGCGATTTTATGAGGGATGAGCTTGGATGCGAGATGACGGTTTTTGCTTATCCGCATGGGGTATGGGACTATGAGAGCGAGGCCATGCTTCGAGAATTTGATGTTGATATTACGCTGACGACCGAGCCGTGTGTGAATATACTTCGGCGAGGG
>JAFQVU010000008.1 GCA_017407885.1 Clostridia bacterium | reverse complement strand
TCAAGAGTAGTCGCATTTGTAAATGAGCTGCCTATGCCAAGCAATAGTCCCGCCACGGGAAGCAGTGCTATCGGAAGCATAAATGAGCGTCCGACACGCTGCAGCACACCGAATATTTTTGATTTCATTGTAAAATTCCTTTCCGAGAATTATCTTGCGTTTTTTATTATGTACCGCATTTTGTGAAAAATTACATGAAATAAAAATATTATAGCGCGAATGAACGGTTGATTGTAAATTGTTGTTTATAGGGGAGTTTAATGCTCCGCTCGCACTTGCCGCGCTCAGCGCGACAGCGCCACAACCTCAAATTTATTGACATCAAAAAAATTATATGCTATAATTAATGTAACATAATATTTTCGCAGGAGAAAAATCAATGAGAACAGTAACTCTCGGTACAACAGGCATAACAACCCCGCAGAACGCTTTCGGTGCACTCCCGATACAGCGTGATGACACCGATACAGCGGTGAAACTGCTCCGCCGCGCGTATGAGGGCGGTATGACCTTCTTTGACACGGCACGCGCATACTCTGACAGTGAGGAGAAGTGCGGCATCGCACTTTCTGACGTGCGGAATAATATCACCATAGCGACCAAAACCGGTGCGAAAACTCCGGATGAGATTAAAGCACACATCGAAACATCCTTAACAAAATTAAAGACCGATTATATCGACATCTATCAGTTCCACCTCGCAGGTCAGTGTTACCGTCCCAACGACGGCACAGGCATGTATGAATGTATGGCAGACTTGAAACGTCAGGGTTTGATACGCCATATCGGTATTACGGCGCATAAGATCGGCGTTGCCGAGGAAGCGGCTGCGTCGGGGCTTTACGAAACAGTGCAGTTCCCTCTCTCCTATCTTTCGGGCGAACGCGAGCTGGCTTTAGTCGATCTCTGCCGTGAAAACAATGTCGGATTTATCGCAATGAAAGCCCTCGCAGGCGGACTTATCACCGATTTTCGCGCCGCTTATGCATTTATTTCACAGTTTGACAATGTAGTCCCGATTTGGGGTATACAGCGCAAGCACGAGCTTGAAGAATGGCTTTCGCTAATGCACGACGAGCCGACTCTTGACGATGCAATGCTTGCTCGCATCGAAGCGGACAAAGCACAGCTCGGCACGGACTTCTGCCGCGGCTGCGGATACTGCGCCCCCTGCCCCAAGGGAATCACTATATTCCAGTGTGCGCGCATATCTCTGATGCTCCGCCGTGCACCGTCGAAGGATTGGCTGACCGAGTATTGGCAGAATGAAATGGCTAAGATCGAGACCTGCATCGAATGTGGGCAGTGCATGAAAAAATGCCCGTACGAGCTTAATATTCCGAAGCTTCTGCGAAAGAATCTTGAGGATTACAAAAACATCCTCGCCGGCAAAACGACCGTCTGATGAACAAGCTTACTATCGGCATTATCGCTCATGTTGACTCTGGAAAAACCACCCTCTCCGAGGCGATACTTTATAAAACCGGTATTCTGCGAAGTCTCGGCTCGGTCAACAAGGGCAGTTCTTACCTCGATACCAATTCAATCGAGCGTGACCGAGGAATAACGATATTTTCAAGCGGTGCATCCTTCACTCACGGCGATGTGGAATTCACACTGCTCGATACGCCGGGGCACGTTGACTTTTCGCCCGAAACCGAGCGAGTTCTGCGTGTCATCGACTGCGCTCTGCTTGTAATAAGCGGAACGGACGGTGTGCAAAGCCATACGTCAACCCTTTGGAGACTGCTTGAAAGCTATTCGATTCCAACCGTCATATTCATTAATAAAATGGATATCACCGCGCTCTCCCGCCGCGAGCTTATGGAAGAGCTCAAATACAAGCTCGGTGACGGTTGTATCGACTTTAATGCAGCATCACTTGACAGCTTTTCGGAAGAAGTTGCCATGTGCGATGAGCCGCTTATGGAAAGCTTTATCGCAGGTGAGTCTTTCCAAGACTCTGATATACAAAATGCCGTCCTCAAGAGACGGCTTTTCCCCTGTTTTTTCGGTTCGGCGCTTCGCGCTGACGGAGTGAACATTCTTCTTGACGGCATCGCAAGGTACGTTAAATCCCCCGAATACGGCGAGGACTTCGGCGCGAGGGTATATAAGATAACGCAGGACAAATCCGATAAAATCGCTCATATAAAGATAACCGGCGGCACGCTCAAAGTAAAGGACACACTTTCCGGCGTTTTTCCCGACGGCAGTGCATGGAGCGAAAAGGTAAACGCGATACGCATTTATTCCGGCGAAAAATACAAGACCGTGACCGAAGCCACCGCAGGAAGTATATGTGCGATAACAGGCATATCCTGCGCTTACCCGGGGCAAGGACTCGGGTGCGAGAAGGATTCGGGCGCGGCGCACCTTGAACCGGTGCTGTCCTACCGCGTTGACCTGCCGGACGGAGTCGATACCCACACGGCACTTATAAAATTCCGCGAGCTTGAAACAGAAGAACCTGCGCTTCACATCATCTATAACGAACGCCGGGGCGAGATATACTTCGGAATCATGGGCGAGGTTCAACTTGAAGTCCTGACGCGCATAATCGCGGAACGCTTCAATATAAACGTCACGTTCAGCGACGGAAGTATATCGTATAAGGAAACCATACGCTCCGCTGTGGTCGGCGTCGGGCACTATGAGCCGCTTCGCCATTATGCCGAGGTACAGCTGCTTCTCGAACCGCTCCCTCGCGGAGAGGGTTTGAAATTCGCCATTGATGATGAATGTGACTTGCCCGGAAATTTCAAGCGGCTTGTTCTCTCGCATCTTTACGAAAAGACGCATATCGGCACGCTGACAGGCTCGCCGATAACCGACATGAAAATAACACTCATCGCAGGACGTGCACACGCCAAGCACACCGAGGGCGGTGACTTCCGCCAAGCAACATGGCGTGCGCTCCGTCAAGGACTGCGCTCTGCCGAATCTGTCCTGCTTGAGCCGTGGTACGACTTCAGGCTTGAAGTCCCTGCCGAAAGCATCGGACGTGCGATGACCGACATAACCGGTATGGGTGGCAAATTCGGCGAGCCGGAAATCCTGCCCGACTGCATGGTACTCACCGGCACGGCACCGACCTCAAAAATGCGCACGTACCACCGCGAGCTGATTGCTTATACCAAAGGTACAGGCAAGCTCTTCACTTCCCTGCGAGGCTACGAAGAAGCGACCGATCCCGACACGGTTATCGCCGAAATCGGCTACGATGCTGACCGCGACACGGAAAATCCCGCGGACTCGGTCTTCTGCGAGCACGGTGCAGGTTTTGTCGTAAAATGGGACGAGGTGTGGGAGCACAAGCACATTGACAGCGGAGTGGAGCTTGTCACTCCGAACGCTGACGAAGCCGAAGACCGCGCCGAGAGATATCTGCGCGCCGTTGCAACCGATGATGAGCTTATGCGCATTTTCGAGCGCACATACGGTCAGATAAAAAAGCGAAATTTCAACGAGCCGAGAGTTAAATCGGCGGTCCCGTCACCTAAAAAGCGTACTCCCATTGCCGCACGGAGCTACAGCGGCTCGGAGTATCTGCTCGTTGATGGGTACAATATAATCTACGCTTGGGACGACCTTCGCCAGCTTTCCGAAAAGAGTCTTGACCTCGCGAGGAATGCCCTCATTGACCGCCTCTGCAATTACCGCGGTTTTAGGGACTGTGAGGTTATCGTTGTTTTCGATGCATACAAAGTCAAGCGAAGTCACGGCGATACCGAACGTGTGAACAATCTCACGGTCGTTTACACCAAGGAAGCCGAAACCGCCGACACATATATTGAAAAAGTATCAAAAGAGCTGTCGAAAAATCACCGTGTCCGCGTTGCGACCTCGGATGCGCAGGAACAGCTCATCATCCTCGGCAACGGCGCAGTCCGCGTATCCGCACGCGGATTTCGCGCGGAAGTTGAGGAAACAGAGCGCTGTATACGCGAGTTCCTCGAAAAATAGAAAACAGAGAGATGTGTCTTTGCATCTCTCTGTTTTGTTTATTGCTTCTTATATATAACAAGCACACCGTCAAGCTCGGAGTACGGCTCGTATCCGTTAGATTCGAGAATTTCCACAACCTTCTCAAATCCGTTCTGCATCCCCGAATCACTGTATTTTCTGTATTCGCTGTGCGCGGTGACATTAAGCACCACGTACTCGGACTCGAGCAGGTGTTCCCTTGAGGCATACCCGATATCGTAAAGTACCTCTCGCTGTGACAGTAACGTGGTATAGAACGTAGTTGAAGTGACCGAGGCATCCTCGGGAATAACCGAGAGGGTATCCTGAAGATTTTGATAAAATCCGGAGAATTTACTGCAGTATGTAGGATATCTTATTGCTTTTGGAACGATTACCGCTCCAAAGAATCCTGCACTGACGGAAAATGCCGTGATAAGGCAGACAAGCCGTTTTTTGTCTATCTTGATATCCGCCATATTTACCAACGTCAGATATATCAGAAATGCAGTCGGGCCGAAGGTGTATTGGTAAAAGATATCATGCTGATATACATAGTCTGACATCAGGTTTACCAAAATATACGGTATAAGCAGTATGTACCGCTCATATCTGCGTGTCAGAAGAGGAAGTCCGAGAAGTGGGAGCAGTGTCATCATAATAAAGTACAGCTTTTCAGCATCGACACATTCAAAAAGTGTTTTCATCGGACTGATTATAACTGATTTGATGACAGTAATAAGTGACGACGAGCCATCGTACATGAAATTTTTATAGCGGTAGGTCATAACTCCATCGCCGATATTGGCAAGGAAGCTTGTAACTATGAAAAAATAGAGTATCGCCGATGCGAGGAGTATAACACCCGTAAGAAGCTCGCGGCGTTTTGATTTATCAAAATACAAAGCCGTTTTCACTATCAGCCAAAGCGCAATCACCGCGACATACACAGCCGCATCCTCTTTTACCGTCAACGTCAGAAGCGCAGATACCGCTATTATCGGTATGCTCTTTTTATCGACTCCGTAAAACAGCCACAGTATTAAAGGCGTGAGAAAACAGTTTTCGTGTATGTCGTGAATCGCCGCACCCGAAAATGCGGGGTAAAGGAGCAGTAGTGCGCAGACAATTAATCGCTGTACATCCGACAACCCGTGCCGTTTTCCAAGCTTCCAAAGCGGAATAACGGCAGACGCCATGACCGCCGCCTGCATAACATTGAGTGTTGCCGGCACAGGCACAAGCATATAAAAAGGCAGAAGCAGATACCATATCGGAGACATATGCACATGCAGATGCGAGAGAAGTCCGTCGCGCTCCACCGTCGTCAGCGGCAGTCCCGACTCCTTCATATGATAGAACATCTGCGCAAAGATACCGAAATCATATGTCGGGGTGCTGAAGCTGTATATTCTCGCAACCGTACAAATTCCGAGAAACAAAAAGAATCCAACTGCAAGTCCGGCAGTTATCCATGCAAATACTTTTCGTTCCTTGCTCTGTCCCACCGAAATCACATCCGAATGATTCCAGCCAAGCAGCGCATATGTAACAAGTGCCGCCTCAACTAAAATACACAACACCAAAAACGCCCATGAAAACGACGCACATAATGAAATCGTAGCAAGCGCCGCAAAAACCATCGCAATCCCGTATCGCTCGGCATTAGCTGTATTCCTGAATCTTCCCAAAGCAAAAAGAAAAGCCGTACAAACAGCGGTAATTCCAAGCACACGTAAAAGTGACATTTCGGCGATGCCTTCAAGTCCCGACAAATCTCTCATGCCTGCAGGAAGTATAATATATTCGATAAACACCGCAAAGAACCATGACAGCACAACGCGGCGTACAAAATCTCTCATAAAGCTCCCCCCATAAATAGATAGAATAAGTATATCACATATATATGAATAAACTGTTAGCATCTGAATTTTAGGGAAAATATATTTACAGGTGATGCACGGCAGAATATACACTAACAAAAGCACGAGAGGGACAAGCCCTCTCGTGTTTTTATTGGAGCAAGCGACGGGAATCGAACCCGCACAGTCAGCTTGGGAAGCTGAAGTTCTGCCACTAAACTACGCCTGCGTATCGACAATATTTATTATATATGAATCTCGCTGATTTGTCAAGTGAGAAAGTAGAATTTTTGAGTAAAATCGTTCGACACGGTGCGAACGGGCAATCCGTATCAATCACCGATAATACTTGAGAGTAATAATATGATATAGGAGAGATAAACAGTCCCGAAAATATTTTTTTCGTATGATTAAAATTCCCACTCCGGGTAAAAAATAATGACGTAAAATAAAAAAGCATGGAGAGTGAATTTTCATGACTGTAAAACGCGGAGATATATATTACGCAGATCTGAGTCCTGTAGTCGGCTCAGAGCAAGGGGGACTTCGCCCGGTACTCATCGTTCAGAACGATGTCGGAAACAAGTACAGCCCAACCGTTATTGCGGCTGCCATCACCTCACAGGTCGGCAAAAACCGGCTTCCAACCCATATTGATGTGCTTGCCGATCATTTCGGGCTTGCCAAAGATTCGGTGATACTTCTCGAACAGATACGCACAATCGATAAACAACGGCTGAAGGAGAAAATGGGGCATCTTGATGACAGCGTAATGAAGCAGGTGAACGACGCCATCGGTGTCAGTTTTGGGCTTGAAACAACCATAATGTGAAGACTACATACCCGAGTTGTGAGGCTCGGGTAATTGTTTTGTGAACATTTGACGAAGATGCTTGCAATTGCACTTTGCTCGGTGTTATAATATAAGTATAATACCTACATCGGGAGGTGCTAGTTTGATGTACAGAATACTTACCGTTGACGACGAAGAAATGATACGCAAACTCATACGCAAATATGCAGAATTCGAGTCCCATGAAGTCACCGAGGCAGCGGACGGAATGGAATCGGTAAAACTTTGCCGCGAGCAGGATTTTGATATCATAATAATGGATATAATGATGCCCGAGCTTGACGGATTTTCAGCCTGCCGAGAGATACGCCGTATCAAGGATACGCCGATTATCATGCTCTCTGCGCGAGGAGAGGAATACGACAAAATCAACGGCTTCGAGCTTGGAATCGATGACTATGTGGTAAAGCCGTTTTCTCCCAAGGAGCTTATGCTTCGCATTGATGCGGTACTCAAGCGTACCCGAGGGACTAAAACCGAACAAAAGCATGATACAGTTGAGATTGACGGACTGTGCGCGGATATTACAGCGCGTATAGTGTATGTAAACGGAACACGCGTGGACATGTCTCCGAAGGAATACGACCTGTTCTTCTATATGCTAAAGAACCGAAACATTGCCCTCTCACGCGAAAAGCTCATAACCGAGGTCTGGGGCTACGATTTTTACGGGGATGACCGCACACTTGACACGCATATTAAACTTCTGCGCCGAAGTCTTGGTGAATACGCACGTCTTATTGTGACACTGCGAGGGGTGGGATACCGCTTTGAAACGAATTAACTCTGTCAGCGCGGGGCGTCTTGGCATCAGATGGAAATTTTTTGCCTACATGATGCTCTTTCTATTCATACTGCTCGGCCTTTTATGGCTTTTTCAAGTGGTTTTCTTTGGTGAGATATACAAGACCGTTCGTATAAGCGAGATACGAAGCAGTGCCCAGAATATATCGCGTTGTGTGAACACGCCGGACGAGCTTGAGCGAATTTCCAAAGATACCGCGGAAAATAAGCAGGTATGCGTTCTTGTTTTTGATGAACGAGGCAAAGTGCTTGCAAGCGAGGAATCCTTATCCGACTGTATGATACATGGTATGTCGGCGAAAAACATCTATATGCTATATGCTTTCGCAAAGGATGAAGGCGGTGAAAAATTATCACGCTTCCGCCTTGAAAAACGGCTAAATCAACCGTTTGTCCCCGATACTTACCATGCAAGCGATGATCACGGCACGGATGATGACACGGTTGAAAGTATAATCTACACCAAAGTAATCCGGGACAACACTTCGGGACGTGACGTTGCAGTGATACTTAACACAACAGTATCTCCGGTTTCATCCACGGTGCGTACCCTTCAAACAGAGCTTATTATTATCACCGCGATCATGATTCTTCTCGCCGCACTGTTATCGTTCCTACTCGCAAAACGTATCGCGAGACCGATAGTTCACATCAACAACAGCGCCAAGCAGCTTGCAAACGGCAATTATAATGCTGACTTCAGAGCATCTGGATACAGAGAGATCGCTGAACTGTCAGATACGCTCGCATATGCGGCATCCGAGCTTTCCAAAGCAGGTGCGCTCCAACGCGAGCTGATTGCAAACATTTCACACGATCTGCGGACTCCGCTCACAATGATAACGGGTTACGCTGAGGCAATGCGCGACATTCCCGGCGAGAACACCCCCGAAAATGTACAGATAATCATTGATGAGGCAAATCGGCTGACGTCGCTTGTAAATGATGTACTGGACATCTCAAAGCTACAGTCCAGAACTCAGGAGCTTACGCTGTCAACCTTCAATCTGACTGATACCGTACGTGAAGTAATCGGGCGTTTTTCCAAACTAACATCACAGGACGGCTGGACTATTGAATTCAAAAGCGATTGCGAAGTAATGGTCGAAGCTGACCGCAACCGCATTTTGCAGGTTATATACAACTTTATAAATAACGCCATAACTCATTCTGGAGCTAATAAGACTGTAACTGTAACGCAAAATATTGTAGAACGTGACTCAAAGAAAAAAGTACGCATTGCGGTCACGGATTATGGCGAAGGCATCGCCGCAGAAGAGATTCCAAACATTTGGGACAGATATTATAAGGTAGATAAGCTCCACCGTCGGGCACAAATGGGGTCGGGGCTTGGTCTTTCGATTGTTAAAAACATTCTGGATCTTCACGGCTCCGCTTACGGCGTTGAAAGCGAGCTTGGCAACGGTTCAACATTTTGGTTTGAATTGTAAATTTCGCAACAAAAGCGGTAGCAAAATTAAGCTGCCGCTTTTGTTATCCACTACAAACACGTACCCCCTGAAATTCGTATCAGCAGAATTGACTTTTTACTCCAAATAATTTGCAATACTCGAAAAAAAGCTTGCAAAATCGTGATCAATATGTTAATCTTAATAATGTATAGATAATTTATCAAAAAAACTTTTGGAGGTCTATATGACATATCCATCATACACTGATCTGCATGATAAGTTGCCTGGAGATATAGTATCTTTTGGCAATGAAGAATATCTGTTTCTGTGCCGCCAAGAACTTCCTGATGGGGATTTTTGTCTTCTCGAAAGTTTTCTTTCTTCTCGACCCGAGTTGATACTTGTAAGAGAAGATGAAATCCGAAGCTTCAGCAAGGTTTTAAAGCCTGCATCAAAGCGGTGTAAGAAAAAAACAATATCAATAGACCAAGCTTTTGATGCCGGTGAAGATATTGCGGCAAAATCGCTTGGCACCAAGCCGCTCCATATGCCTGATGTCGAGGGAATTCTTCCGGATATGGACGAATATGCATATATCCCTCTCGGGCATCCTGCGGTTGATGTGACCGTCAGCGTTGACAGAATGGGAAACATTTGGGATCAGTGCCGCTATTATGACAGAAATCACTATCCGGGCGAAACCATTATATACGATCCGCGTATATCTGCCGGAATAACCGCATCAGCTCATCCCTCACAGGCACTGCTCGACGGTAT
>JAFQVU010000043.1 GCA_017407885.1 Clostridia bacterium | reverse complement strand
TGAATATATTTGTTACTTTTGTCTTAAAAAGCAAATTCGGAATGTCATTAGGTACGACATTTTTTATTGCCGCATCGGATGACGCATGAATATCACATTCGGCACAGACATCCCAAAGTGCAATCCCATGTTTATTGAGGAGTGCACGTTTTTCACTGACTGTAATTGGTACGCTCTCATCGCAAACCGCGGCAATAATCCGCCAAAAGCGGTTGCGAGGATGAGCATAGAAGAACGTGTCCTCGCGCGATTTTCTTGACGGAAAACTTCCGAGTATCAAAATGCGCGAGTTTTCATTATATACCGGCGGAATATTGTGTATTTCGTGACTCATGATTTATCGTTGCGTGTAATAAGCTTGTATATCTCATTAACAGCAAGTGTAAGTGCCGATATTATGACGCATGAAACCGTGCCCGAAAGAGGTAGCGGAACCACATCAAAAACCTCACCTACAGACGGAACTCCAAGCGAAATTGCAAGAAATCCGATAATTCCGACAGCGAAGAAAAGATATGACAAGCTCATGCGTATTCCCGGACGGAAAATACTTTTTTCTGAAGCAAGTTCAGCAAAGGTTATGAGTTGGCAGACTGTAAATGCCGTAAATGCCATAGATGAAAATTCCGACGGTGTCAGCGGCATGCCCATGAGTGTGAGTATTGGATGTATAGCGAGAACGGAAACCGCCTGTAAAAGGGCAAACAGGAGCGAACGCACATTCATCATAAGGGGATTTTTCAGTGATTCCTCGGTATTGTCTCGCAGCGATAGTGCGTTGTATGGCGGCTTTGCAAAAGCGGAAGAGAGTATAGCAGCGAGGTCAACGATAAGTCCGCCGAAAATCAACTGCATCGGGGTGAGTACTTTAACGCCAATCATGAGCGCACCAAGAGTGATGAAGACTCTTGCAAGCTGTGATGTTGTGAGATAGCGCACCATTCTAAGCAGATTTTTATATATGGTACGCGCGTATTCAAGAGAGGAAATGACGGCGGCAAATCCACCGTTGCCGTACTCGTCTGCATCAGATATCACAACATCGGAAATAAGCTTCAACGCTTCACATTCAAACGTACTTCCGCTGGATACACGTGAATATGCCGGTGTACTGCGAGTTCGGATATCTATTCCGTTTCGCTTTGCTTTGGGAGATATGGTGACACTTTGAACAAATCCCACATCTGCGCGTTTGAGTAAAAGCGCACCGTTCAGCCCACCAGCGAGAAGACCGACACACTGTCCGTCTGCGCGCATAAGCTTTATAATTTGTGAAAGCTGGGATGGGGATATACCGACATACATATTGTATAACGGCAGGTTGGTGCGAAGAATGTCTTCGTGCATTGAGTCGCATTTAGCACCGGTCAAAATGCCTTTTTCATTTTCTATAATACCAATAGACATCGCAAGGTATTTGTCGCTTTCGGTGTATTTATCACAAGTCATGATGACTCGTATACCTGCGGCTTTACAGCGTGATATTGTTTGAGCAATACCGGATTGAAGCGGTTCACGTATGGCAAGAAATCCCTCAAAAGTGAGATCGCTTTGAATCGAACCTATGCGCTGAAGGTTATTATATCCGGTGACACCCGTAGCTACTGCGACGACACGGTACGAGCTACGAGTGAGGTTCGCGGCAACGCTCATAAATTCAAGCCTGTCATCGGTAGTCATGCGGTAAATTCGCTCGTTTTCGATATAATATTCGCATGAATTAAGTATCGCTTCGACCTCTCCGCGGCAAACCGCCATATATCGGTCTCCGGAGTCAACAGTAAGCGTAGTCTCAAATTTCGATGCACCGCCGGATGGCATATGCTCGATTATCGGATGCGAGCGATCGATTTGAGAATTATAGAGCGAGAGTGTCTGTGCAAGATCGATTATAGCTTCTTCTTCCGAAGTTATCTTTCTCGAATTATGGGATAGTGAGGCGAGCCCTGCACCGTATATGCCGGTAGAGATTACTCCGGACAGTACAGTACCACGAAGTTTGTCCACTCTGTCAATATCAGTGGCGCTGTAGAGCTTGCGCGAAGAGTATATCTTTTCCACAACACAGTGGGAGCTTGTTATAACCCCGTCTTTGGGGATTATCAAGGTCGTGATGTTTTTCAGTGTTTCGAGCTTTTCAGCATTTTTGATAAGTGCGCCCACATTCACATCGCGGCGGCGTTTCATAGCGCTGAAAATTCCGCAGCCGACGATTATGTAACCGAACGCAACATAAAGCTCGCTCATCGCTGCTGCCGCAAGAGAAATTCCCGTCAGGAAGACATCATATATGCCGTTTGAAGAGAGAAAGAAAAGATTGATAATTGTGATAACAAAAACGAGTGCAAGCATTGAAAGACTCCACACGGAACAGTATTTTTTCAGTGTGGCGAGTATTTTTAAATTTTCATGTGTTGCAAGCGTTTTAGCTTTGCCGAGAAGAGACGCCGCAGTACTCTTACCGGTCGCGACAACGATTCCTCTTCCGCTTCCGGATGTAACAACGGTTGTCGCAAATGCCATATTTTTCTGAAGATCGAGCGGAAGCGATGGCGAAAAATGAGCATATTCGGCATCCTTGAAGACAGACGATTGAGCGCCCGTTAAAGTGCTTTCATTGATATAAAGCTCATCCGAGGTTATAAGCCGACAGTCAGCCGGAACAATATCGCCGGCAGAGAGGAATATAACATCTCCCGGGACGAGCGCTCTCATGTTAACGAGCATCAGCTTGCCGTTACGCATTACTTTAGCGGTAGGCAGTGAATACTCGGTCATCCCATCAAGCACCTTCTGTGCCTTGAAATAGGTGAACAGCGCCACAGCGTAATTAATGGCAAGCATTGTGACTATAGCTCCGGCGGCAATTGGCACTTCAAATATCATCGCAACAAGTGTTGCCGCAAGCAAAAGCAGAGCAGTATAGTCCGTGGGTATCAAGCGTTTAAGGCTGAATCGCTCGGGAGTGGTATAGACATTGTTGGCACCGTATTCGTGGCGTGCTTTAGACACGGCGGTGCGTGTTAATCCCTTTCCGCGGTCGGTTGAAAATCGCTCTTCGACTTGTTCGAGCGATTTATCATACCAGACCTCGTGTACATCCTTTCCCATCATAAGAGATCAAACGTCAGCGCATCATCATCACTAACGCTGAGGGCGGCGAGGGAAGGTTGTCTGTCGTATCTCGCTATTATCTCTCCGGCGAGTTTATCTTCAACCTCTGTCTGAATATAGCGGCGAAGATTACGAGCGCCGTATTTGCGCGAATAGGAATTCTTCGCGATAAGCGCGGCGGCATCGTCTGTCCATGAGAATTTTATATCACGTTCCGCAAGGGCATCACGAAGCTCGCCAAGCATAATAGCGGCGATACGTGTGAAATCTTCCACTTCAAGCGGACGGAATGTGATAATCTCGTCAATTCGGTTAATAAACTCAGGACGCAGAAATTCCGAAAGGGATTTTTCAGTCTTGTTTTCAGCAAGAGATGCCCCCTCGCTTCCGAATCCGGCACGGGCAGAGCCTACAGATGAGCCTGCATTGGTGGTCATAACGAGAATTGTATTTGAAAAATCAACGACTCGACCGTGTGAATCGGTAATCTTACCGTCATCAAGGATTTGCAAAAGAATATTAAGAACATCTGGATGCGCTTTTTCAATCTCGTCAAGCAGTACCACGGAATAAGGATGACGGCGGATTTTTTCGGTAAGCTGACCTGCCTCGTCAAATCCGACATATCCGGGAGGAGAGCCGATAATCTTCGACACGGCATGCTTCTCCATGTATTCGGACATATCAACGCGAATAAGCGCATCTGGGGTATTGAAGAGATCGCGTGCAATAGTCTTTACAAGCTCGGTTTTTCCGACGCCCGTAGGACCTGCGAATATAAACGATACCGGCTTGCGCTTGGAGGTTACACCTGCGCGTCCACGCTTGATGGCGCGTACAACTGCGCTGACAGCGGCATCCTGACCTATAATATGCATCTTTATACGTGATTCAAGCTTGTCAAGTCGCAGGAATTCATTTTCGGTAATACTTGTTGCCGGGATACCGGTCCATATCTCGATAACATCAGCAAGATGCTCGTTTGTGAGTGCAGGTTTAATCTCACTTGCGGGACGAAGCTGATCTGCCTTTTCGGAGAGCTTTATCTCCTCGGTCTTAAGCTCGGCTATCTGACGGTAGCGCTCCTCATCCGGAAGTTCCGCAGAACCTTGTTCAAGCGCTTCAAGCTTGGTACGTGCTTCTTCAAGCTCACCCAAAATTTTATTAAAATCGTCAAGTGCGGTATTGGCAAGCGAGACATGAGCCGCGGCTTCGTCGATGAGATCTATAGCTTTATCAGGAAGGAAACGGTCTGTAATATAACGTTCCGAAAGTGTAACAGCACGGCGCGCGATATCGTCGCTGATTGTAACACCGTGGAAATCTTCATAGTAATGCTTGATGCCGCGGATAATCTCAAAGGACTCCTCAATGGACGGCTCGTTGACCATAACGGGTTGGAAACGGCGTTCAAGCGCCGAATCCTTTTCGATGTGTTTTCGGTATTCGTTCATGGTGGTCGCACCGATGACCTGAATTTCGCCGCGAGAGAGTGCCGGCTTTAAGATGTTAGCGGCATTCATTGCGCCCTCAGCTTCTCCAGCACCAACTATATTGTGAACCTCGTCAATAACGAGAATAACATTGCCTTGTTCCTTGACCTCGCCGATGAGTCCCTGAATACGGGATTCAAACTGTCCGCGGAACTGTGTGCCTGCAACAAGCGCGGTGAGGTCAACAAGATATACCTGCTTATCAGCAAGACGTGAAGGAATATTACCCTCGGCAATCTTGAGCGCGAGTGCTTCCGCTATAGCGGTTTTACCTACGCCCGGTTCACCGATAAGGCAAGGGTTGTTCTTTTGACGGCGCGAGAGTATCTGTATTACACGGTCAAGCTCACGCTCGCGTCCCACGATGCGGTCAAGCTTTCCGTCACGCGCAGATGCGGTGAGGTTTTTACAGTAGTTTGTGAGATACTTGAGTTTGGACGGTGCACCTTTTGGTTTATCATCGCGCTTGGGGGGATTTTTCTCATCACCGTCCTGCTTCGGCTTGCCAAATCCATAGCTTCCGAAAAGCTGTGAGAGATTGATAGACGGCGCACGTCCGGCACTGTCTTCACCATCGCCGTCAGGCTCTGCCGAAACAAGCTCGGTCATTTTTTCTGCCATATCTTCAAGCTCATGGTCAAGCTCGTCGATAGAGTCGGGGGAAACCCCCATTTTTTCGAGAATATCGTTTACCGGCTTGATACCGAGTTCTTTTGCACACTTTAAGCAAATGCCTTCGGTTACAGTTTCGCCGTTTTCGATTTTAGTGACATATACCACAGCTACACGCTTATGGCATCTTGCGCACATTTCCATTGGTAAAGATTCCTTTCTTGGTTGTTGACGAATAATTAAAGTTTAAAATAATATCAGGCTGTTGTTGTATAAAAATCGTAAAATTATAGATCCGTCGATTACGGACTGATTGAATATCTCTCCGTTTATCGACTCAAATGCGGATATAAGTCCGACAGATATATTAGCGATTACCCACGAAGTGATAACAGCGCTTCCGATCCCAAATAGGAGTCCCAAAAACTTGTTGAGCTTGTCGAGTACCGGAAGACGGAATACCATGTCGAGAATGAAAGTTATAAGCCGAAGAACCAGCATTGACGCGATGAAAACAATAATAGCGGCGAGCACATTGCTTATTGCATGTGAGGTTGGTGCGGCGATCTTTCCTGAAAGGTCACCGAGAGCCTCACTATCCGTACCCGAGGAGAGAAAGTTATTGTAATATGCTTCAAGCTCATCAAGGTCGCACCCGAATTTTGCGGCGATTTCATTGAGGGCTTCGGGACGGTCAGAGAATATCTTTGATATGTCGAGACTGTTTTCGCCCGCACTCACGATTCCTGAAAGCGAATTCTCAATCATATCCGAGATTCCGCTTTCAATGAAGTTGTTGTTCAGCCACGCCGCAACGGGAGAGGTGAAAAGAAATACAGCAATCAAAGCGAGTATCAAGGATGCAAAATGCATTACCGAGCGGATAAATCCGCGAGAAATACCGAGATAAATCGCGGCAACGGCGGCGAGTATTATTATTAAATCGATTATAAGGCTCATATTAATCACCATGTCTTTGTAAAGCAAAGACTTCCTAACTTGTCGATATTTTTGTGGTTTTCGCCTGCGAAATTGGCGGCGAAGCCGACAAAGACAAAAATTCGTTGCGTGAAAATTTATTTTTCACGCTATCTCCTTTTAGTTTTCTGATGTGTCAGCACTATCACCATTTGCACGGTCATAATATACTTCTTTGAGTGAGGCAAGCTCGTACGTCAGCGCGTAATTTTTCAGAGCAACAAGAACCCTATCGTATTCCGGAACAAGAATGTCAATTGCATCTGAACTTACCTCGGTCACAGCAATCTTTTTGTTCACAAGATTTATGCGGCTTAAAGTCGTACCGGTCAGAATGAATATGTAATCTCCGCTCTCGTCTGAATCAATTCCTACCAGTTTTCCGTTGAATTCGCCGCTGTAAGCAAGACGTCCTGATGTGTCGTAGGCGCGGAGGGTATAGTTGTTTCCGATAATTCCGTTTGAGTATACGATGCTAATATATTTCCCCGAAGAACTCGACATTGCTATTTGCGACGGATGTTCGACCGAGGTGAGTATTTCAAAAGCACTGTCAAGGAAATGTATTCCTTCATCCGTGATGACTGCAAAGCCGGTATCAGTATAATAAAACGAATATCCGAGACCGCTTAGTTTCTTTGACGCAAGAATTGTATCGGTACCGGGGACAACAAGCTCAATATTGGTGAAAAATTTACCGTCTGCCGCACCGGATGTCATGACGGCAAGCTGTGTTCCGTCCGCTTTCATCTCAAGCCCCATCAAGTGATCATTTTTATAAATCCTTGTTATTGGCTTGAAATCACTGCTGTAGAGCGTGATCGCGGTTCGGTATTCGCGTGATGAGGATGCGATTGCGAATGTACCGTCATCTGCAATGGTTCCGTCGGTTATGCGGTATTCGCTTGTTCCTTCATAAAGCTTTGCAAATGTATTGAGAACAGTAAACGATGTACTGTCAAGATCGTAGCAAAGCGCGAATTTGGAACTTGTTTTTAGAACAGGCGAGGAATACTTGATATCCTCTGCCATAATTTGATTTCCGCGCGAATCGTACAGCGCATATCCTTCGGGAGAAAGAGTACAGAGATCGCCGATGAAGAGGTCGAGTCGGTTGGGATCTCCCGAGGCATAATTGATTTTTGCGGCGGTTATTGATGTTTCGGTATTCGTGAAGCTGATAAACTTCAAAAGATACCGTAGATTTTCGAGCGTTATGTCGCTTCTCATGAATGCAAAAGAGAAGAGAAGAAATACAACGAGCAGGATAACTGTTATATATTTTGCAATGCGGAATTTTTCCGAGACCGCACTGTAATATGGATCAAGAGCAGGTTTTGTCTTTGCTTGACTTGTAACTGTATCCGGAGGATTTGGGGCAGTGTGCCTGACCGGTGTCTGAGGCATACGAGCACTCCTTTCCGTAATTTTTATAATAACTATAATATTATAACAAAAAATATTAACTTATAAGCGTATATACTATGTCTTATTTGTGAACGAGCTGTTAATATTGTTTTTGTGACAAAATATTTTGAAAAGTGATGACAAAACATTTGTTTTGTGGTATAATATTCTTAAACTTGAATTTCAGAGCTTTAGTGCCGAAAAAGGAGATAAACAGCTATGAAAACCTTTCTTGCCGTTGACGGCAACAGCATCTTAAATCGTGCGTTTTACGGTATACGTCCGCTCACTACACGAGAGGGACTTCATACAAATGCCGTTTACGGCTTTGTAAATATTCTGCGTAGGAACCTCGAAGCGGTCAATCCGGATGGCTTTGCTGTGGCGTTCGATATGCGTGCGCCTACCTTCAGACACAAAAAGTTTGACGGGTACAAGGCAACCCGAAAGGGTATGCCTGAGGAGCTTGCCATGCAGCTTCCGTTTGCAAAAAAATGCGCCGAGGCAATGGGAGCGCGTGTACTCACTCTCGAAGGGTATGAGGCGGACGATATTCTCGGTACTGTAGCAAAGCTTGCATCGGATGCCGGCGAGCGCGCATATGTTCTCACCGGAGACCGAGATTCGCTTCAGCTTATAGATGAAAATGTTACCGTTCTCCTTGCGACAAACAGCGATACTTTGTCGTTTGATACTGCGAAATTTACGGAAACATACGGTATCACACCGGACCATTTTGTGGATGTGAAGGCTCTGATGGGCGACAGCTCGGATAACATTCCTGGTGTCCCCGGAATTGGCGAAAAGACGGCATTTAAACTCATTTCCGAGTTCTCGGACATTGACGGTGTATATGCAAATCTCGACAGTCCTACAATCAAAGCAGGACAGCGGCAGAAGCTTGCTGACGGCAAAGATTCCGCTTATATGTCGAAGTTGCTTGCTACCATCGTCAAGGATGCACCGATAGGTGTGAGTCTCGACGATATTGATGGCAGATGTGAACGCGCCGAGGCGGCTCGCGGTGAGCTTCTCGAGCTGTTCACGAAACTCGAATTTTCCGCGCTTATAAAGCGGTTCGATTTGGAGAACGCATGTGCGTGTGCTGAATCCGCAAGTGTTGACTCCGACTGTTCTGAAGAGCGCTGTACCATTGCATGTGAGTCACTTGAGGCGGCGGCTGAATCTGCACTTTCACACGGCGAATGTCTTGCGGTATATCTCGGAGATAAAGTTAGCTTTTCTTCCGATAAGAAGCATGTATATACAGCAGAGTCGGATGACTTGCGTGACCTGCTTATCTCGCTTCACAAGCGCGGTGTGAAACTGTATGTTTACGATTCAAAAGCCATGTATGCAAAATATTCTCTCGAGCACGAATTTTTGTTCGATTACGATATCATGCTTGCGGCTTATGTGGTAGATCCGACTGACAATCATCTTGAGCCGGAGAGACTGAAGCTGCGGTTTCTCGGTGACTCATCCGAGGGATTCGATGCAGCCGACGTGCTTCTGCTTTCGGACGAGCTTTCCCGTATTATAAATGAGCGCGGACAAAAATCTTTACTGTTCGATATAGAGATTCCGCTTGCCGCCGTGCTTGCGCGAATGGAGAAAGCGGGATTCAAAATCGACACCGCCGGACTTGGCGAATTCTCGCACACACTCAAAAAAGCGGCGGAACAGCTTGCCGAGAGGATTTATTTCCTCGCAGGATGCGAATTTAACATAAAATCTCCGATTCAGCTTTCAGAGGTGCTTTTTGAACGTCTCGGGCTTCCTCACGGAAAGAAAAATAAAAACGGAAGCTATTCAACAAGCGCAGATATCCTTGAAAAACTTGCGCCGTATCACGAGATAGTAGCTGATATTTTAGAATACCGCCAGCTTGAAAAATTGCGTTCTACGTACGGTGAGGGACTCGCCAAAGCCGCCGATGAAAACGGACGTATACACACAAGCTTCAATCAGACAGTAACCGCGACGGGGCGTCTTTCCTCAACTGAACCGAATCTTCAGAATATCCCCGTGCGCACCGAGCTTGGACGTGAACTCCGCCGATTCTTTATCCCGAACTCCGAGGGACGCGTTCTGATAGACGCTGACTACTCGCAGATTGAACTTCGTTTGCTTGCTCACATATCCGGTGATGAAACGATGATAAACGCTTTCAAGAGCGGTATCGACATTCATACCGTAACCGCTTCGCAGGCATTCGGCGTACCGATTGAGGCTGTAACAAGCGAAATGAGAAAGCGTGCAAAGGCGGTAAATTTCGGCATCGTATATGGCATTTCTGATTTCTCACTCGCACAGGATATCGGCGTTACCAAAAAGCAGGCGGCAGAATACATTGAATCATATCTTGCCAATTATCCGAGAGTTGCGGCGTATCTTACGGACATTGTGAAACGTGCGGAAGCGGACGGATATGTTACAACAATGTTTGAGCGCAGGCGCAACATTCCGGAGCTTACTTCTGGGAAAAAGATGCTGAAGCAGTTTGGCGAGCGTGTCGCTATGAACAGCCCGATACAGGGAAGTGCCGCTGACATAATTAAAATAGCAATGATACGTGTTGATGAAGCGCTTACAAGAAGCGGTCTTGATGCCAAGCTCATACTTCAGGTTCACGACGAGCTCATTGTCGAAGCGGCTGAATCCGATGCGGAGGCGGCAAGGGATTTGCTTGTCCGCGAGATGGAAAAATGTGTGGAGCTGTCTGTACCTTTGACGGTTTCTGCGGCTGTCGGAAAAACGTGGTACGACTGCAAGGATTAAGACTCCGGAAAAGATTGACAAACTGATATATTTATGATATAATAATATATTATTATTTATTTGCGAGGACAAAATGATAATTCTCGGAATCGACCCCGGCATTGCAATTGTGGGATATGGTATCATTGAATATAAAAACTCGCGCTTCACGACACTCGCGCACGGCTCGATTCAAACCCCTGCGCACACCGATGTCGAGGCTCGGCTTGAGATGATATACAACCATCTTGACGAGCTTATAAAGATGTACCATCCCGATGAAATGGCAATAGAGGAGCTATTCTTTAATACAAACCAGAAGACAATGGTGCCGGTAGCAGAGGCGCGAGGAGTGATACTTCTTTGCGCAAAACAAAATGGACTTAATATCAGCGAATATACACCGCTTCAGGTAAAACAGTCTGTTGTAGGATACGGAAGAGCGGTTAAAAAACAAGTCATGCATATGGTCGAGCTTTTGTTGAAACTCGAAAATGCACCAAAGCTCGATGACACCTGCGATGCGCTTGCCATTGCTATCTGTCACGCAAATACGGGCAACTCTAAAATGCGTGGATATTTCAACAAAGATTATTACACAACACGTAAAAATTAACATAACACGAGGTAACAGCTATGTATTACCATGTCAACGGAGAACTTTGTCTAACTGAACCGCATACTGCCGTCATTGACTGCGGAGGTGTCGGTTATAAGCTTACTGTTTCAAATACAACGCTTGCGGCGATATCGTCAAAACTCGGTGAAAAGGTAAAGTTATATACTTATCTTGCGGTGCGCGAGGATGCAATGGAACTGTTTGGATTTTATAGTGTTCAAGAGCACTCTGCATTTCGTCAGCTTATCACCGTTTCGGGAGTAGGTCCAAAGGCGGCGATATCAATACTCTCGACGCTCACTCCCGAGCAGTTTGCCGCGGCGGTGTGTTCGTCTGACACGAAGACACTCGGTAAGGCAAACGGTATCGGTGCAAAGACTGCGGCGAGAATAGTTCTTGAACTTAAGGACAAGCTTGCAAAAGAATTCGGCTCGGAGGTTGTTACCGCCGCGCCTGCAGGAGTTGTTTCGAGCGGAAAGCTGTCCGATGCGGTAAATGCGCTTTTGGTTCTCGGATACTCAAAAGTAGAAGCAACCGAGGCGCTTTCGGGTATAGATTCATCCACCATGCCGCTTGAAGCTCTTATAACAACTGCACTCAAGCGATTGTTGAAATGATAGATAATAAAGTATGACAGGAGGGAAGAACGTGAACTATTTCGATGAAGAAAATGAGTACGAGAGCCGTTTGGTCGGCGCCGAATATTCACCTGAGGATGCGGATTCGGAACGCAGTCTGCGCCCAACGACACTCGAAGAATATGTCGGTCAATCAAAAGCCAAAGAAAATCTGAAAATCAGTATTGATGCAGCAAAAATGCGTGACGATACGCTTGATCACGTGCTTCTGTATGGTCCTCCCGGTCTTGGTAAAACCACGCTTTCAAATATCATAGCAAACGAGCTTGGTGTAAGTATACGAGTAACAAGCGGTCCAGCGATTGAAAAGCAGGGAGACCTCGTAGCACTTCTGACTAACTTAAATGAAAAAGACGTTCTGTTTATTGATGAAATACACCGTCTGCCTCGTCAGGTAGAGGAAATTCTTTATCCTGCGATGGAGGATTTTGCGGTTGATATCATCATCGGTAAAGGACCGTCTGCACAGAGCATACATCTTCCGCTGCCGCGCTTCACGCTTATTGGCGCGACAACCCGCGCAGGTCAGCTTACAACGCCGCTTCGCGACCGTTTCGGCGTTCTGCTGCGCCTTGAACTCTATACAGTCGAAGAGCTTGCATTTATTATACGCCGTTCAGCATCTATACTCGGCGTAGCAATTGACGAGGAAGGCGCACTTGAACTTGCTTCGCGTTCTCGCGGAACACCTCGTATAGCTAACCGCCTTCTGAAGCGAGTCCGCGATTTTGCGCAGGTGCGCGGTGACGGCAAAATTGACCGTAAAACCGCTTCTGCAGCGCTTAATATGATGGAGATAGACGAGCTTGGACTTGACAACATTGACCGCAAAATGCTTGAAACGATTATTACGTATTACGGTGGTGGTCCGGTCGGACTCGAAACTCTCGCCGCAACAGTCGGCGAGGAAGCGATCACGCTTGAAGATGTCTATGAGCCGTATCTTATGCAGATCGGTTATCTCTCGCGCACCCCACGCGGACGGTGTGTAACACGGCTTGCTTATGAGCATCTTAATCTTCCGTGGAGAGAACCGCAGGGCAAAAATTCGTCTGATGAGAGTCAGATGGATATTTTCTCACAGTCGATGGGCGATGAAGTTTAAAAGATAAATCTTTCAAACTACTTTTTTGGCGTTACATCGCTTATTAAGCGATGTTTTGCTACGCAAATCACGGCGCAAAAGGACATGTAAAGAAGCTTTCGCTAAACGAAAGCTATGGTCATAAAAAATGATAAATTAACGAAAGGACCGCTTTTGCAAAACAGAAGCAGATACACATATGTGGCAGGCAGATAATTGGAAGGACTATGAGCTTATAGATACCTCGGACGGTGAACGTCTTGAACGGTGGGGGAAATATATCCTCATACGTCCCGATCCGCAGGTGATTTGGCACAATCAAAAGAAAAACAAGCTTTGGAAGCAGGCGGATGCAGTTTATCGTCGTTCATCTTCAGGCGGCGGAGCTTGGCGCGAAAATAAGCTTCCGAGTGAGTGGAAGCTTGCTTATGATAATCTCGGACTTGAATTTATCATCCGTCCGATGGGATTTAAACATACCGGACTTTTTCCCGAGCAGGCGGTGAATTGGGATTGGTTTTCACGTTTGATACGCGAGGCAAACCGTCCTATCAAGGTACTGAACCTCTTCGGCTATACCGGCGGTGCTACTGTTGCCGCGGCAAAAGCAGGCGCGGCGGTTTGTCACGTTGATGCGGCGAAGGGGATGGTTGCGCAGTGTAAGGAAAACGCGAGACTTTCGGGACTTGCAGACGCACCGATACGCTACATCGTCGATGACTGCAAGAAATTTGTCGAGCGTGAAATACGCCGCGGCAATCGGTATGATGCGGTAATAATGGACCCACCGAGTTATGGACGTGGTCCGTCGGGGGAAGTCTGGAAGTTAGAAGAGAATATTGATGATCTTGTTGCTTTGACAACACAGGTGCTTTCCGATAAACCGCTGTTCTTTTTACTTAATTCGTACACAACGGGACTTTCCGCATCCACAACGGGATATCTTCTTAATCTCCATATAGCAGCGAGATACGGCGGCAAGGTAACTTCGGATGAGATTGGTTTGCCGGTATCCCAGACAGGGGCGGCGCTTCCGTGCGGAAGCAGTGCGCGCTGGTGTGCGGAGTAAGAGTCCTATAGTTAAGGAGCAAATTTATTATGAAAGATCTTTCACAGTGCCGTGCCGAGATCGACCAGATAGATGCACAGCTGATTACACTACTTGAAAAACGTATACGTGTTGCCGAAAGTGTGGCAAGGTATAAACTTGCAAATAACATGAAGGTGTTCGACGAAACACGCGAGCGTGCGGTGCTCGATAAAATAGCTGCAATATCCCCCGAGGATGTACGCGAAAAGCTGGTCGGCACATATGATGGCATTATGAATATGTCAAAGCTTCACCAATATGAGCTGAAAAGCGAATTTTCTGCATGGCGTTCATTTTTTAATGCGGCGCTTGAAGCAGGAAAGTCCGCTCCGCGTTCATTCAAAGGAATAAAAGTCGGAGCGCAGGGAGTTGACGGAGCGTTCTCCGCTCAGGCGGCGCGTACAATGTATCCTGATGCTGATATAGTCTTTTTCTCAAGCTGGGCGGAAATTTTTGCCGCTCTTCATTCGGGAGAGATCGAATACGGAGTTCTTCCGGTGGAAAATTCAACTTATGGATCTGTAACCGACGTTTATCGTCTTATCATGGACAATGATGCATATATCTATGCCTCGCACAGATTGCCGGTTGAACATTGCCTTCTCGCAAAAAAAGGCGTACAGAAGGACGATATTCGAGAGATATTATCCCATCCGCAGGCTATTGGTCAGTGCTCTAATTTCATTTCGGAATTAGGCGTTGCAGCTACACAGGCTGCCAATACCGCTGTTGCCGCAAGAACTACCGCAGAATCGAACAGAGACGATCTTGCTGCTATAGCCTCTGCAGACTGTGCAAAGCTGTATGACCTTGAAATTATTGAGCGCGGTATACAGAATGAAAAGGTAAATACCACTCGATTTGTTGCAATCTCGCGCGAACTTACTATTGCTCCCGATGCTGATAAAATAAGTATTCAATTTTCGCTTGCACACAGAGAAGGAACACTCTCGAGAATACTCGGATATTTTTCGGCGCTTGGTCTTAATCTAACGAAAATTGAAAGCCGTCCGATACCCTCACAGCCGTTCGAATACCGTTTCTATCTTGATTTCAACGGCTCGATGAGCGATATACATACTTTCAACCTTATCTGTGCTCTTTCTGATGAGCTTGCAGAATTCAGATTTTTAGGTAATTATAACGAGGACACAAAATGAGCGATACCTTTATAAAAGTCGAAAAATTGAATTTTTCCTACACGGATGACGACGGCAGAGAAGTAGCTGTGCTTCGTGACTTTGATCTTGAAATCGAGCGCGGTTCGCTCGTCGCGGTGCTCGGTCACAACGGTTCGGGCAAATCTACGCTTGCGAAGTTGCTTAATCTCATTCTCACGCCTACAAGCGGAAAGATCACCGTCGATGGACTTGATATTACCGCTCCTGATCTTACTGAGGATCAGCTTTTCGAGAATCGAAAAAATGTCGGTATGGTATTCCAAAATCCCGACAATCAGCTCGTTGCCACAATCGTCGAAGAAGATATCGCGTTCGGACCGGAGAATCTTGGCATAGAGCCGTCAGAGATACGCCGCCGCGTTGATGATGCGCTTGAGGCAGTAGGCATGACAGAGTTCGCCCGTCATTCGCCGCATCAGCTTTCGGGCGGACAAAAACAAAGAGTTGCCGTTGCCGGAATTATCGCCATGATGCCTAAATGCATCATTTTCGATGAGTCCACCGCAATGCTTGACCCTGCTGGTCGCCGCGAGGTTATGGACACAATTATCAGACTCAACCGAGAGTACGGCATAACAATCCTTCACATTACGCACTATATGAATGAAGCGGCTATGTGCGATCGTGTTATCGTTCTCAATGACGGTAAAATTGAGCTTGATGGAAAGCCAAATGAGGTATTTACAAATGTTGAGCTTCTTGAATCTATCGGACTCGATGTTCCGCAGACTGTCGAACTTCTCCACGGGTTAAAATGCGAAGGCGTTAATGTTGATATTGACAAGCTTTCGGTAGACGAATGTGCCGATGAGATTATGAAGCTGCTTGGAGATAATAAATGATTGCTATTGAACTTAAAAACGTGTCATATGTATATTCCCCGGATACGCCGTTTTGCAAGGTGGCGCTTGACGATGTTTCGCTTAAAATAAATGCCGGGGTTATAACCGGCTTGATGGGCCACACAGGCTCCGGAAAATCCACGCTTGTTCAGCTTTTTAACGGTCTTGCAAAGCCAAGCTCGGGACAGGTACTCGTTGGCGGAGAGGATATTTGGTCGGATCCCAAGCAGATCAGCCGCTTTCTCTTCAGGTTGGGGCTGGTTTTTCAATACCCGGAATCT
>JAFQVU010000042.1 GCA_017407885.1 Clostridia bacterium | reverse complement strand
GGCTATTTTGGCCGCCGCTATCGTACCAATGCAGCTATATTGCATTACACTGAATATTATATGATGCCTCACCGAAATTGTTGCATTACTTAAACATTTTTTCGGTATCAGCCTTGGTGAAAAGATACTTTTTGTCACAGAAGTGACACTCGAACTGTATCTCTTCCGGTTTCCCCTCGCTACGGCATTCGGCGAAGATTCCGTCTACCTCGTCCTTGCCGAGACTTACAAGCGCGCGCGCACAGCGCTCACGCGAGCAGTCGCAGGCGTAACCGACGTCAAGCTCGTCGAAGAGGTCGTACTCGATTCCCTCAAGCACGATGTCAAGTACCTCCTGACAGGTTTTGCCCTCGTCAAACAGACGGGAAATATTCGATAATTTTTCGGCGTTCTTTTCAAGCTGCGCAATCGTTTCTTCAGCTGCAAAGGGAAGGAGCGATACAAGCACGCCGCCTGCCGCCTTGCAGGTGTAGTCGCGGTCAATGAGTACGCCGAGTGCACAGAGGCTCGGTGTTTGCTCACTCGCGGCAAAATACTGCGTAATATCCTCGGCAATCTCGCCGCTGACGAGATTTATCATACCGGAATACGGCTCTTTAAGTCCGATATCCTTGACTACCGAGAGCGTACCGTGACCGATAGCGCCCGACACGTCGAGCTTGCCGTTCGATTTCTTCGGGATGTCGATATACGGCTCCGCGATATAACCCTTCACGTTTCCTGCATAGTCGGAGACCGCGATGACATTCTTCGCGGGACCGTCTCCGCGGATGTTAAGGGTAAGCGTATTACCCTTATCCTTGAGAAGCGTTCCCATCATCGACGCGGCGGTCAGCGTTCTGCCGAGCAGTGCCGATGCGGTGGGCGTGGTTTTGTGGTAACCGATAGCGGTGTTCACCATATCGGTTGAATTTATAACAAACGCGCGTGCACTGCCGTCTCTGGTCATTGCACGCAGTATGGTTGATTTCTGATTCATTGTTACTTCCTGAAATATTATTATTTTTTCGCACGTGCGACAAAATACCAGCGCTCGGTGTCGTCATTCGCCGCGCTGCCGTTAAAATCGGACGTGAGTGCGCACAACTCAAATCCCGTCTCAGAAAGCAGCTTCTTTACTGTTTTCAGAGAATATGCGCGTTCGCGCTGTTCTTCATCGAAGCGGCACCATCTGCCGTCCTCGTCCTCGGTGAATATACTGAGATAAAAGTCGCAGAGCTTGTTTTTCTTATTGTAGCAGTTCTGCCATGCGCAAAGTATGCCTTCATCTTCGAGAATATAGGCGTTGTCGGCGTATACCTTCTCGAACTTCGTAGGAGTGTTCATATCGAAAATGAAAAGTCCATCGGGGTCGAGATAGTTATGCACGCGCGCAAAAGTGCGCATGAGCGCATCTGTTTTGGTTAGATAATTTAAGCTGTCAAGGCAGCAGACGACCGCATTTACCGTACCGTAAAGCTCAAGCTCCGACATATCCTGCTGTATTAACAGGACAGAATGACGAAAACGCTCCCCATCGCACTTTTTACGTGCAACAGCGAGCATATCATCGGATAAGTCAACGCCGGTCATATCGTATCCGCGGCGGGCAAGCTCAACGGTTATACTGCCTGTACCGCAGGCGAGGTCGAGTACACTTTCGGGGGCAGTTCTCGCATAAAGCGCGAACTGCCGCTCGATATAGTCTGCCCATTTGACGTAGTCGATATCCGCGTTGAGACGGTCATATACGGGTGCAAGTGACGTGTATGCGTCCATTTACAGTTATACCACGCCTTATTTCATGCGCTCAAGGCGCTCGAGAACGGTGATGTAACCGTCACTTCCGTATTTAAGGCAGCGGTTTACACGGCTGATTGTGGCGGTAGAAAGACCGGTACGCTCTGCAATCTCGGTGTAGATATAGTTATCCTTGAGCATCTTTGCCGCAAGCAGACGCTTGGACATCTCCTGAAGCTCTGCGACGGTGCAGAGATCCTCAAAGAAGCTGTAGCATTCGGACACATTTTCGAGGGTAAGGATACCCTTGAAGAGGAAGTCGATTTTCTCGTCATTCAGCTTGTTCATGATATCTGTTCCTTTCAATAAATAAATTCATTAGTTACTGTATTAATATTTTAATATATTTCTCTTCAAAAGAAATGAACTTTTCATTAACTAAATGTAACATTTATGAAATAGTATCAATTTCGCAAAGCAAATCGGTAATATTCTTTGAATCTGCACCGGAAATGCAGTCCCCGACGGGGAAGGTGAACAGTGCTTTTTCAATTGCGGCACGGGAATACTCGATACCGCACAGTGCGACGGCAAGGTCATCCGCATCGCGCACGCCGAAGAAGTCCCCGCCTATTGCGATATCGGAAATTACGCCATTCTTGACACTGAACGAGACTTCGACAGAGCCGAAATCAAACCGTCTGCGGCATTGGCGCTCGAAACTTCCAAAACGGCGAAGATTCCATTCATCGGTTGAATATTTCGTATCGGCAAGCGCTTGTATTGCCGATTCAACATCGGCTGAAAGCAATTCTGCTGCACACGCGAATTCTCTTGACAGCCATTCAGAGAGGTATTCCATAAACGATGCGGCATTTGAAATCCGTCCACGCATATCGTCTGTAAGCAGATCGCGCATATTCGCCACGCGGCTGCGGACGCTTGCGATGCCTTTGGTTTTGAGCTTGGTGGTATCGACATTGAGTGCGCCTTGTAGTCTCGACATTTCCGCCGAAAAGAGAAGTGTACCGTGATGCAGGGTAACGCCGTCAACCACGCACTGTGCGTTTCCGGACACCTTGCGGTCGCCGTCCTCTGTTTGCGCGATGATATCGTTGCGCCCCGACAGTTTTGCATCGATGCCGAGTGAACGGAGTGCGGTGATAATGGGGGCAGTGAAGTGCACGAAATCGAGTCCCCCCTCGCGTATGCCGTCCGCGAGCTTGCCGCCGGTAGGGGAGATGAAGGTGAAATTCACGTTCCCGAGGTCATGGAACACCGCGCCGCCGCCGGTCAGACGGCGTACCACCTTGATATTATGCTCGTGGGTGAAATCGAAGTTGATCTCGGCAAAGGCGTTTTGGTTTTTGCCGATAATGACCGACGCCTCGTTTCGCCAAATCATGATTATATCGTCCTCGGCGTGCGTGAGAAGATACTCCTCCGACGCGAGGTTAAAGTATGGATTTGTGTGTGTGTTGATGTATAATTTCATATGTGACCTCGGTTTTTTGATACTGTTATCGTTTGGATAGGAAATACGGTCGCTTTTCGAGAAAAGCTCCGCAAAGAACTTTACTATACGCATACGCTCATAGAGTGTTTGCATAAAGCTTCGATTGAAACGCTCTCGGTAGTCGGGGCTCGCCTC
>JAFQVU010000041.1 GCA_017407885.1 Clostridia bacterium | reverse complement strand
CGCTCCCCATTTGGGGAGCGGTTGTTTTTTTGTTTGTATGTGCGCAACATGCGCATAACTTGCGCGTAATTTAACATACTATATTGACAATTGCGCGCGGAAATGCTATAATAATAGTGAAAGGAGTTGATACCGTGGCTAAAGTATCTACCAATATAAGCATTGATGCTGAAACAAAGGCGAAAGCGCAGGAGCTGTTATCCGATTGGGGACTTGACCTTTCGACCGCTGTGAATATTTTTCTTCGCAAAATTGTTAAGGAAAATGCGATTCCGTTCACTATCGGGCAGGAAATTCCGAATTCGCAGACTCGAGCGGCTATTGAAATGGCGGAGCGCGACGAAGATATGCACGGTCCGTTTGACAGCGTGGAGGCGCTGATGGAGGCGCTAAATGCTTAAAATTGAGTTTCAAGGACAGTTTAAGAAAGACTATAAATTAGCATTGAAGCGCGGATGCAATCCCCAAAAGCTTGAAGAGGTTGTCACTCTTTTGGTAAATGAGCAGCCGCTGCCGGAGAAATACCGCGACCATGCGTTGGTTGATTCGCGTAATTATAAGGATGTGCGCGAATGCCATATTGAGCCGGATTGGTTGTTGATTTATAAAATAGTTAAGGACACATTGATATTGAAGCTGATACGCACAGCGATCTGTTTTGATGCTACAAAATAGGGAGTATTAAGATGATAAAGATATTGCACTGCGCCGATCTGCACCTTGACAGTCCGCTGTCCGCGCTCGATATTTCGCGTGCCGAGACACGTCGGACGGAGCTGCGCGCGGCGTTTACGTCGCTTACCTTGTCGGCGAAAATGAATAAGGTCGATTTTTTGCTCATATCGGGCGATCTTTTCGACGGCGCGTACGTCTCGCGTGAGACTGTCGCACTGCTCTGCCGTGAGTTCGCGGCGATCCCCGACTGCCGCGTAATAATCGCGCCGGGCAATCATGATCCGTATACAACGGCGAGCTATTACCGCCGCGCGGAGTTTCCCGAAAACGTCTATATTTTCGATTCGTCCGAGGTTTCACACTTCGATTTCCCCGATAAAAATACCACCGTTTACGGCTGGGCGTTCACGTCCGAGCGGCTTGAAAAGTGTCCGCTCGAGGGCTTTGCCGTCGAGGATCCGTCGAGGATAAATCTACTCGTCGCACACGGTGAGCTTGATGCGAGCGAGTCGCAGTATTGTCCCATACCGCGCGCACTTCTCGCCGAATCTGGCTTCGATTACGCCGCGCTCGGCCACGTCCATACGCATAGCGGCGTCGAGAAAGTGGGCGGCGGTTACGTCGCATACAGCGGATGCCTCGAGGGACGCGGATTCGACGAGTGCGGCATCAAGGGCGCGGTGCTCGTAGCGATTGAGAAGGAAGCATCGCTTGAGCTCGCGGCGAAGTTTGTGCGCTTCTGCAAGCGGTGCTACGCCATAGAGGAGTGCGACGTGAGCGGCGCCGAGACCAACGCTGATCTGCTTGACAAACTGCGCGATCTTGTCGCCGAGAAGCATTACGGCGAGGATACCGTACTGCGAGTGCGGCTGACGGGGAGCGTGGCAGGCGATCTTAAACCGTCACCGAGCTTCCTTGCCGAGCAGTTCGGTCGGATGTTCATGATAGAGATAATCGACGAAACACTACCGCTTGCCGATTCGAGTAAGCTCCGCGACGATCCGACACTTCGGGGCGCGTACTACCGCTGTCTCGAGGGAATGCTCGACAGCGATAATGCCGAGGAACGCGAGATCGCGGCGATGGCACTGCGGTATGGACTTGCGGCGCTTTCGGGCGGCGAGATAGTTGATTTTTGAGGTGCGGAATGTATATAGAAAAACTGCATATAGATTCGTTTGGCAAGCTCGCTGACATCGACATCGAGCTAGGACCGGCGGTAAATATAATCGAGGGCGCGAATGAGAGCGGTAAATCGACCGTTGCGGCGTTTATAAAGTTCATACTGTACGGCGTGCCGTCCCGTGAGCGCGCGCGGCTGTTGTCGTGGCAGACAGGCGGTGCGGCTGGTAGTATAACGCTGAACGACGGTGGTAAGAGTTATCGCATAGAGCGTGCTGTTGTAGGTACCCGCGAGGCGGTACAGCTGATTGACGTGGATACGAATACGCCGATGCGTCACGCGCTTGACAAAACAACGCCGGGAGAATTCTTCCTCGGGGTTGATGCGGACATGTTTGCATCAACGGCATTTGTATCACAGCTCGGCGGTACTGTGTCGGGCGGCGCGAAGGTTAGCGAGGGGATAGAGAACATTCTCTTCTCCGCAGACGAAAATGTAAATACACAGCGTGCCGGAGCGAAGCTTGATTCGGCGCGTGCGGCACTGCTTCACAAGAACGAAAAGGGTGGCCGTCTTTACGAGATGGATGGGGAGTGTGCCGCCGTTGAAGTACGGCTTGCCGAGGCGCTTCGTGCGCATGATGAGATACTTTCAAAGGAGTCCCAACTCGCCGACATGAAGCTCAAACTCGAAGCGGCAGAGACTAAAGCAAGGGACATTGGTTCGCGTGTTGAACAGTACGAGACGGGCGTTTTGCTTGGTACGTTCGAAAAACGGCGCCAGCTCGAAGCGCGAGTCGAAGAGTTGCGCACTAAAATCGAGGACGGCAAGCAAACGGACGTCGGACTGGCAAGTGAACTTGAATCACAGATGAATCGTCTTGATCTGCTCTCGCGTGAGGTGGAGGAGACATCCGCCAAAGCCGGCTGTGACGTGCCGGAGACGGCAAATCCGAAGCTTGATGAGTATATAGCACGTGGCGGACGGGAAGCCGTCAAGGGCGAGTGTGATCTTTGCCGAACACGAGCAAAGACATACACTGCGGTCGGTGTTGTGGCGCTGGTTCTTGGGCTTTTGCTGGTGGCGTTTGGGGCGCTGCCGATGATGATGGGAGGAAGTCCGCAGTTTGGTTTTGTGATAGGCGGCGCGGCGCTCGGTGCGCTTGCACTGACACTGTTTATTCTCGGCTCACGTTCGCGCGGACGTGCGGATAGTATCGAAGCGGAATACGATTTCGATGCGCTCGACGCGGCTCTTGCGAAGCGTGAATCTGCGTTTGAATCTGCGAGACTTGCGGTTGCCGCGGCAGAAGCGGCAAGCCGCCGTTACGATGAAGAATGCGAGGCGGTGCGCCGTAAATACGGCTGTGAGGTGAATGAGCTTTCGAGCAAATTTGCCGAGCAGAAGCAGAAACTCCGCGCTCTTGATACACTGAAAGCGGAGTATGACAAGTACGCGACTTTGCTTTCGCAGGTTTGCGAGCAGTTGAAACCGTACAGCGAAGAGGAGCTTCGGGAGAAGCTTGATGACAAGGTGGACACGTTAGAGATAAATGCGGAGTCACTGCCGGAAATGCGCCGGGAGGCGGAGTTTTCGGCGAAAATGGCGGCCTCGCTTTCGGGGCATTGCGCAACACTCGAAAAGGAACTTGCAGGCATGTATCCGACATGCGAGAACCCCACCGAGCTTGCCGACAAATTGACCGCGCTCAAAACAGAGCGAGAGTCACTGCGCAAAAAGCATGCGGCGTATAAGCTCGCCGCCGAAAAACTTATCGAAGCGAGCGAAAATCTGCGCGAGAGCGTAGCGCCGAGACTTGCCTCTGATGCGGCAGGACTGATGGCACAGATCACGGGCGGAAAGTACCGCGAGCTTGGTGTTGGAGCGGATCTTGAAATGAGCGCGCAGACCGAAAGCGGTCTGAAGCCGCTTGATCTGCTCAGCGCGGGTACGCAGGATGCCGCATACCTTTGTCTGCGCATGGCGTTGATATCTCTGCTCTACCGCAAATCACTGCCGCCGATGGTATATGATGAAGCGTTTGCGCGGCAGGACGACAACCGTCTTGAAAATCTTCTCAAGTTGGTTTCGCTTCAGGAAATGCAGAGCATTATTTTTACGTCAAATGACCGTGAATCAACAATCATGCGCCGTATCGGTGAGCATAAGCTGATACAACTGTAAACGAAAAAGCTGTCGCCTTGTGCGACAGCTTTTTTGAAAGGAATTTTACCGCAAGCTTTTGCCATTTAATTCCTTTACACAACATTTTCTGTGTATGGATTCTAATATTTATACATAATAATCTCTTGACAGAGCGAACATGAAATGGTATAATATTATGAATGATATAATATTATAATTATGCAATAAAGACGGAGGTATATTATGCAGACGAAACCGACATACCTGGTACTCGAAAACGGTATGGTTTTTTGCGGAAGATCGTTCGGTTATGAAGCCGAAACTGTTGGCGAAGCAGTTTTCACCACCGCAATGACCGGCTATATGTCAACACTTACCGATCAGGGATATAAGGGACAGCTCGTTGTCCAGACATTCCCTCTTATCGGTAATTATGGCGTTGTTTCCCATGAATGTGAGAGCAAGGGAGTTGCTCCCGCTGCTTATATTGTAAGAGATTTATGTCAAGAGCCTTCAAATTTCAGATGTGAGGGTGCTCTTGGCGTTTTTTTGAATGAACATAAGGTTGTCGGCATCGAGGGTATCGACACAAGAAAGCTCACTCGTGTACTCCGTGACAACGGCTCGATGATGGCAAAAATCACATACACTCTTCCCGAAAATGTTGATACAGTAATCGCTGAGCTTAAGGCATACAGGGCGCCAAGCGCCGTATCTGCCGTCACCTGCGATGAGATAACGACCGTCACTCCCGACAATGCCGCTCACAGGGTGGTGCTTTGGGACTTCGGTACATCCGATTCGATTGCAAAAGCGCTCGCCGCGCGCGGATGCGAAGTCATCACCGTTCCGGCAAGCACCAAAGCCGCGGACATTCTCGCATACAAACCCGACGGAGTTGTTCTCTCGAACGGTCCCGCAGATCCGATGGCAAACCCCGAGATCATTACCGAGATAAAGAAGCTCGCCGATGTAAAGCTGCCGATGCTTGGCATCTGCCTCGGACATTTAATGCTCGCCCTTTCGCAGAGGGCTGTGAGCGTAAAGCTCCCCCACGGTCACCGCGGCGGCATGCCCTCGATCAGACTTTCCGACAAGCGCGTGTTCATCACGTCACAGAATCAGGGCTACACGCTCGATGAAGCGGCTCTTCCCGAGAGCATCAAAGTAACTTACAAGAACGGTAACGACGGCACAGTCGAGGGCGTTGAGTACACCGACATTCCGGCAATCGGCGTGCAGTTCCGTCCCGGAAGCGTGGGCGGGCCTAACGCTACTGACTTTATTTACGATGAATTCATCGGCATGATGAAATAAGCAAGGGATGCGGCTTTCGCCTTACTCTGCCGAGTAAAGCTCTGCTGAGCAAACCGAACCTCAAATAGACAGAAAGGATGCTTTTGCCTCGCAAAAGCTTTGGTTACTAATATGCCATTAAGAAGTGATATTAAAAAAGTAATGGTCATCGGTTCAGGTCCAATCGTTATCGGTCAGGCCGCCGAATTCGACTATGCAGGCACACAGGCGTGCCGTGCACTTAAAGAGGACGGTCTTGAGGTCGTTCTCGTCAACTCCAACCCTGCAACCATCATGACCGACAATGCGATGGCGGACGAGGTTTACATTGAGCCGCTCACGCTTCAGACGATCAAGCGTATCATCGAAAAGGAGCGCCCCGACAGCCTTCTTTCCACCCTCGGCGGTCAGACGGGACTCACTCTCTCCATGCAGCTTGCCAAGGAAGGCTTCCTTGACAAAATGGGAGTGAAGCTTCTCGGCGCTCGTCCCGATACCATCGACAAGGCAGAAGACCGTCAGATGTTCAAGGACACCATGATGAAGATCGGTCAGCCTTGTATTCCCTCTCTCGTTGTAAATGACCTTTCTGCGGCGCTCGAATTTGCGCACTCAAACGGTTATCCGCTTATCATCCGTCCCGCGTTCACGCTCGGCGGTACAGGCGGCGGTATCGCTTATAGTGAGGATGAGTTCATCGAAATCACAAACGGCGGTCTCAACGCTTCGCCTATCCACCAGGTACTCGTTGAAAAATGCGTATCCGGTTGGAAGGAGATCGAATTTGAGGTAATGCGCGACAGCGCGGGAAATGTTATCACCATTTGCTCAATGGAAAACGTAGACCCCGTCGGCGTGCATACCGGTGACTCGGTGGTCGTTGCGCCTGCCGTTACCCTCTCCGACGACGAATATCAGATGCTCCGTTCCGCGGCGCTCGATATCATAGACGAGCTTCAGATCGAGGGCGGCTGTAACTGTCAGTTCGCGCTCCACCCCGAAAGCAAGGAATATGCGGTTATCGAGGTTAACCCCCGTGTATCGCGTTCGTCTGCGCTCGCTTCCAAGGCAACCGGTTACCCGATTGCAAAGGTTGCGGCGAAGATCGCTATCGGTTACACTCTGCCTGAAATCCTCAACGCCGTAACCGGCACCACATACGCTTGCTTTGAGCCGACCATCGACTATATCGTTGTCAAGTTCCCGAAATGGCCCTTTGACAAGTTCGTTTACGCAAAGCGTACCCTCGGCACACAGATGAAGGCAACCGGTGAAGTTATGGCTATCGGTACATCCTTCGAGCAGGCTATCATGAAGGCTGTTCGCGGTGTCGAGATCGGTATGAATAACCTCTCGCACAAAAAGTACCGCGAGCTGTCCGACGAGGATGTTGCGGCAAGACTCCACAATGTCGATGACGAGCGTCTGTTCATCGTTTACGAAGCACTCCGCCGCGGCACGAGCGTTGACGAGATCCACGAGATCACCATGATCGACGAGTGGTTCCTCTGCCGTCTCTTCAACCTTATCAAGATGGAACGCCGTCTTTCTTCCGAAGCCCTCACAAACGAGCTTTACCTCGATGCAAAGACTCTCGGCTTCCCCGATAAGCTCATCGAAGAGCTTTCCGGCAAAGCGCTTCCCGGCGGTATGCACAGAAAAGCCGTTTACAAGGTCGTTGACACCTGCGCGGCGGAATTCTCCGCTAACACTCCCTACTTCTATTCCACCTATGATGATGAGAACGAAGCGGCGGAGTTTATCGAAAAGCGCAAGGACCCGAATAAGAAGACCGTTATCGTATTTGGTTCAGGTCCTATCCGTATCGGTCAGGGTATTGAGTTCGACTATGCATCGGTACACTGCGTATGGTCGCTCAAGCAGGCAGGATATGACGTGGTTATCGTAAATAACAACCCCGAGACCGTATCCACCGACTTCGACACGGCTGACAGACTCTACTTTGAGCCGCTCACTCCCGAGGATGTAATGAACATCATCGAGTT
>JAFQVU010000007.1 GCA_017407885.1 Clostridia bacterium | reverse complement strand
TAACGGAAAGAGCAGCTGCAATTTTTACAAGAGCTTCCAGACTTGGTTTGGTTCTTGCGTTTTCAAGCTGTCCTATATAACGTTCCTGCTGCTACCATCATCTTTTAAATCTTTTTCTTTTTCTGCTTTTTATCTCATCAAAGTATTCCTTTGTTGTTCCCAGAGTGCATTTATCCGCGTATCGAGGGCTATTCTTATCAAGAATACCTGCGCAGAAGCCGTTATGGTCGCTTCCGCCGGAGATATAAAGCCCATGCTTATGAGCAAGCCTTATTCCCTGCTCACGCTCCTGCTCAGTCATCATCCAATGCCAGATTTCAAGACCGTCAATCCCCATTTCGCGGAGCGCATCCAAGTGTTTAAGCTGTCCGTGCGGATGCGCGACAATTGCTATACCGCCGGCATCGTGAATAAGCTTTATTATCTCGTGCTCTTGCTTGAACGGATAAGACGGCGGTACCTCATAGCGGTGAACTCCGAAAAGCTCCGTAAAATACCAGCCGCGGTCGGAAGGCTGCATAAGTCCTTTTGCAAGAAGCGCACGCCAGAGGTGGTCGTTACAAAGCCAGGTAATGCCTTTGTTAAATTCCAGAACCTCTTCCCATTCGATGCCGTGCAGCTTCCCGAGACGAACTCCGCGCTCAAAAAGCGTTTTTGTCTGGTCCGTTTCACGCAGGCTCATCTCTTCAAGATACTTCTTCATCGGCGGGTATTCGGGATCGAAGTGGTAACCGCAGATGTGGAAGGTTCCCGCTTCTCCCTCAATTCCGTCAAGAAGAGTTGATGGAGACGAAAACTCTGCACCGAAAATCGTTTCAAGCCCGAGCTTTGCGCATTCTTCCCTAAGCTCTGTATATCCGGTCACGGTATCGTGGTCGGTAATCGCAACCGCACCGTACCCCTCATCCTTTGCAACGCGTGCAAGCTGCGCCGGGGAAAAGCCTCCATCAGAGTGGGTTGAATGTGTATGTAAGTTTGCGTAAAGCTTCATATCCGTTCCCCCATCTTAAAGTTCAAACTCAATAACATCCTTGATTTCTCTCTTCTTGTATGCGCCGTTTGTGAAATCGGGAATTTCTACAGCAGCTCCGCCCTGTGCTATAGATTGCTCGGTCAGATAAGCGATGGACATCCACGCCGCCGCGTCGTACACATCTATCGGCATTTCTTTACCGTTTCTAAGGCAATCACAAAACGCCTGGAACTCCAAGAAGTCCATACCGCCGTGTCCCCATGAAATCATTTCGGGGGTGATTTCTTTCCATATCCTTGCCATATATTTGTCGTAATACTTCTCGGCGCTGTTCGTGAAATTGCCGGTGTGGTCTTCGCCGTCAAGGAATACGGAGTTTTTAAGCTCCTCATACATTCCCTTCGTGCCGCGCACCATAAATTCACGCGAATAGTAGGTCGGAAGCGTTGTATCAAGGCGGAGACTTATAAGCTCGCCGTTTTCGCAGGTGATAAGCGTTTCAACCATATCTCCCTGCTTAAATTCAACATCACGCAAATGCTGCAAATCCTCTTTTCCTTCTATGTAATCATGCAGTCCCCACGCCTTGGTTGATCGAGCAGAGAGCGATACCATACGGTTGCCGCGGTTTATTCCCAAAACCTTCGCTATCGGGCCAAGCTCATGGGTTGGGTAGTTGTCGCGGTTGCGGCTCATATACTCGTTCAGTCTGTAATGACGCTTGACATCGCCGTGGGTAACCTCATC
>JAFQVU010000006.1 GCA_017407885.1 Clostridia bacterium | reverse complement strand
CATACACCGCTTAAAAATGTTCACGGTCTGTCACGTGAATATAATCAAGCGTACGGACTTAACGACATCAAGTGGAGCGGATTTACAACTGACGGTATGAACCTCGGCGAAACGCAGGATGATACCTGCTGTCTTGCCAACTATTTTGCCACAATGTGGCAGCGTGCTATCGACGGCGGACGTGATCTTCCCGACCTTTATGTTATACAGATATCAATAGGAGCGCAGGGCGTTGCACAGTATGAAGCGCATTCATGGAATATGTGGTACGCACTTCGTGATCCCGTGATGAAGCCAGGAAAGCTTGGCGCATGTGATATCTCGCTCTATCCGCTTGCCACCGAAATACTCTCGCTTGCGAGCATGAATCTCATCGCCGCAGGCAAACGTCCGCAAGTAATCGGTCTTCATTGGAATCAGTATGAAACCGAGTGCCACACCGGCTCCAAGGCACTAAATGATGCCGAGGAGAATTACAAAAATCTTTTCTGGGGACTTTTCACTGCCCTCGGCTCCAACGCCGTCGGTACGGGTATTCCCTTTTATCTTTACCGTCCGCTCACGGAAAACTATGAGCCGAGCCGCATTTCACGAATGAACGATATTTTTGAAAAATTTAAGGCATCGCTCGCCGATTGCCGTATAATTGATCTTCGTGAGACAGAATTGTACACCAACACGCCTAAAACACACGGAATATTCCAAGAGGACGGCATTCATTATCTACCTGCGGCGCACCGCAAATTTGCCGAGTGGCAGTGGAATGATTTATTCGACGACGGCGAATAAATCGCAATTTATGCGATAACAATTGAAAATATATTGAATTCGAGTTTGTGGGACGTAAACACGATAAACAATAATACACAACAAAAGCACGAAGGGAGTCATACAATAGAACTATGGGAATAGATATAAAAATGACTCGCGCGTGGGCGGAGATAGACCTCGCGGCAATCCGTCAGAATTACAATGCCGCCGCCGCACACGCAAAAGCACACGATGCAAAATTGGTTGCAGTCGTTAAAGCAAATGCATACGGACACGGTGCGATAACCGTTGCAACTGAGCTTGAAAACTACTGTGGCGCAAACTTTTTTGCAGTCGCAACTCTACCGGAAGCGCTTGAATTGAGAGAAGCAGGTATAAAATCGCCTATTCTTATTTTGAGCGAAACACATCCCTCACTGTATAGTAAATTAGTACAGCAGACCAAAATAATACCGAGCATATTTCATATTGAATCAGCTCGTGCTCTTTCTGAAGAAGCAAGCCAAAAAGGAATAGTATTTTCTTGCTTTTTGGTTGCCGATACAGGAATGTCTCGTATCGGAATTGAATGTACCAATCCCGAAAAGGCCTCCGAGGGGCTCGCGCTCGCTAAAAGAATTGCAGCTCTGCCGAATATTAAAATTGAGGGCCTGTTCAGTCACTATGCTTGTGCAGATCAAGTCGATAAGACCTCCGCTATGCATCAGACAGAATGTTTTGAAAAATTTGCTCTCTCACTTTCAAATGAGGGTATTGAGCCGAAATATTTGAGCCTTTGCAACAGCGCGGCACTCACCGAATCAGCATTTGCAAATAAATACGACCTCGTGCGCGAGGGCATCTGCCTATACGGATATAACCCTTCATACGAAACGGAGCGCATTCTTCCCTTGAAGCCTGCAATGGCACTTCGTGCACGTATCACCGCAGTAAAAACTCTCCCTGCAGGTGTCGGCATAAGCTACGGGCACACATTTGTAACCGAACGTGAAACACGTGTTGCAACGCTTTCAGTCGGTTACGCAGACGGATATCCTCGACTGTTATCTAACAAAGCCGGGGTAATAATCGATGAAAAATACGCACCGATTCTCGGACGTGTCTGCATGGATCAGATGATGGTCGATGTAACCGATATACCGTCAGCCAAGGTAGATTCTATAGCAACACTTATGGGAGCAGATGAACGTGTACGGGCTGATAATCTCGCTAAAATGATGGGAACTATCCCATATGAGCTTGTATGCGGCATTTCAGAACGAATACCGCGCATATATGTAAATTCCTACACTTCGGTAAATTCGGACTGACCGTTAGGAACAGTTAAATTTTCTCACATATAAAATAACTTTTTTTGAAAAAACTATTGATTTTTGAGAAAATATATGTTATACTATGGTGTATGATATAAAACCGCATGGCAAAATCCATGCAAATATTTTATGTGAGGTGTTTATCATGAAGGAAGGAATCCATCCCGAATACAAGGAAGTTACAATTAAGTGCGCTTGCGGCGAAACCGTTGTAACCCGTTCTACCAAAGGCGATATGAGAGTTGAAATTTGCTCTAAGTGCCACCCGTTCTTCACCGGCAAGCAGAAGCTCGTTGATGCAGGCGGTCGTGTAGATAAGTTCAAGAAGCGTCTTGAACAGGCGAAATAATTATTTCGTTCTTTTGGGGTATGAAGCGTCTTTATTGGACGGCTTCATATCCCTTTTTCGTTTATAAAACAAAAATTTCTCCGGAAACTAAAATCCACACGGAGGTATAAGTTTGAAAGATAAATCTTTCAAACTACCTTTTGTAGCAACAACTTGGTTTACAAGTTGTTGCTGTTACAATCGCTTAACAAGCGATGTTTTGCTGCGCAAACCACGCTGCAAGAAGGACAGGAAAGGAAGCTTTCGCTTGGCGAAAGCTATGGTCATAAATATGGAAGATTTTGAAAGAGCCGTGCTTGTCGCGGTAAATACAGATAAAATGAAAGACGGCGAATGCGAAACTTCGATCGCCGAGCTTGAGAGACTGCTTGACACCGCCGGCGGAAGCGTTTTTGCCAAAATGATACAGTCACTTGATTCGCCTAATCATCGTACTTGTATTGGCAGCGGTAAGCTTGCCGAGTTATCAGACCTCTGCAAGGTCAATGACATCAAGCTCGTCATTTTTGACCTCGAGCTGTCCCCCATGCAGATACGCAATATCGAGGACGGTATCGACTGTGATGTGCGTGTACTTGACCGCTCTATGCTCATTCTTGACATATTCGCGCTTCACGCGACCTCACGCGAGGGTAAACTGCAGGTCGAGCTTGCACAGCTTAAATATACTGCCCCACGACTCACAGGAAAAGGCACGGAACTTTCCCGTCTTGGCGGCGGTATCGGCACACGAGGACCCGGTGAATCGAAGCTTGAGACTGACCGCCGTCACTTGAGACGCCGCGAAGAACAGCTAAACGCGGAGCTTGAAGATTTGGAACGGGGCAGACTAACCAAACGAAAGGCGCGCGAGCGCTCGGGCATTACGAAGGTTTCGATAGTCGGATACACCAACGCCGGAAAATCAACTCTTCTTAACAAGCTCACGGATGCAGGGATCCTCGCCGAGGATAAACTTTTCGCAACTCTTGATACCACCACGCGCAAATTTACACTTCCCTGCGGTGTCGATATTCTGCTTACGGACACAGTTGGCTTCATTCGCAACCTTCCTCATCATCTTATCAAAGCATTCAAATCAACACTTGACGAAGCAGTATGGGCAGATATTATCCTTATAATCATCGACGCTTCCGATCCCGAAGCTATGAACCAGCTCGCTGTCACCGAAAAGCTTCTCTCCGAGCTTATGGAACAGTCTGGGAACGATAAAGGCAAGCCCACGCTTTACGTCTATAATAAATGCGACCGCGCCGAGCTTGGTTTCGGGCATCTCGCGATTAACCCCGACAAAAACACCGTTGCAGTATCTGCGCTTACCGGAGAAGGACTCGATGAGCTTATTGAAAAGCTTGAAATAATGGTGCAGAATGGAAAAACCGATGAAACTTTCGTTATCCCAAATTCGGATGCAGGTATTGTCAACCGCCTGTACGCATCGGCAGAAATAATCGACATCGATTACGGAAGCGAGGCAGTCACAGTCCGCGCCACGGTTGATGCAAAAACACGCGGTCAGTATGACCGCTACAGAGTGAAAAAAGACGGTGAAGCAGATGGCGAAGAAGACGAAGAATATTGATTCCCCCATAGCTGAATCTCCACGCACATATACGACACTTGAGCGCGAAGCATCGGCGGAGTTTACCGAAAAGAAATCGGTGTTCATCGGGTATGCCTGTCCAGTGAAAACGGAAGAGGAAGCTACAGCGTTCATCGCAAAAATCCGCAAAAAGCACGCAGATGCACGTCACAACTGCTATGCGTACCAGCTGAACGGAGGCGGCATCGCACGTTATTCAGATGACGGCGAGCCGCAAGGTACAGCAGGGGTTCCGATACTCGATGTTATCAAAAAGAGCGGTGCGGATGATTGCTGTGTCGTCGTCACACGCTACTTCGGCGGAATACTTCTCGGTGCCGGCGGACTCGTCCGCGCTTACGCGAACGGCGCGAAGATTGCGCTTGATGCGGCTCACATTGTGACATACGAAAGCTACACCGAATTCCGCATCATTTGTGACTATGCGGCATATCAGAAGATAAACTATGAATTTCCGAAATACGGTATTATCGTCGATGCAAGCGATTTTGGCGGCAGTGTAACGCTTCGACTTGCAATCAAGGCAACAAAATACGCCGAATTCACGGACAAGCTCGCAGAAATGTTTGCCGGCAGCATCGTTCCCGAGACACTTGGTGAACGGTTTGATTTTAGGTAATACAAAAACCCTCTCGTTAAAACGAGAGGGTTTTACATATTATTTAATTAACCAAGTCTTGCTTTAAGAGCATCAAGCTCGTCGTAAAGCTCCTTCGGAACACGGTCGCCGATCTGCTTGTAGAACTCGTCGATACCTGCAAGCTCTTCTTTCCAGAGAGCCGCATCAACATCAAGAAGCTCGCGTACAGTATCAACAGTGATGTCGAGACCGTCAATCTCAATGTCTTCTGCCTTCGGAACAAATCCGATAGGAGTTTCAACAGCATCAACTTCGCCTGCACAGCGTGCAAGAATCCACATAACAACGCGCATATTGTCTCCGAATCCGGGCCAGATGAAGTGACCTTCGTCATCGGTTCTGAACCAGTTTACATTGAAGATCATCGGAGGATTGGATATCTTCTTGCCCATTGCGAGCCAGTGACCGAAGTAGTCGCCCATATCGTAACCGGTGAACGGACGCATTGCCATCGGGTCACGTCTTACAACGCCGACTGCGCCGGTGGCTGCAGCTGTAGTCTCGGAAGCCATGATAGAGCCTACGAACACACCATGCTGCCAGTTTCTTGCCTGATATACCAGCGGAGCGGTCTTTGCGCGTCTTCCGCCGAAGATAATAGCGGAGATCGGAACGCCTGCCGGATTATTAAACTCGGAAGAGAGGCAAGGACAGTTAGCCGCAGAAGCGGTGAAACGGGAGTTAGGATGAGCGCCGCAGGTGGACTTATCTTTCTTATCATACTTGGTGTAGTCCCACTTGTTGCCCTTCCAGTCCATAGCGTTTGCAGGGGGATTCTTGTCGAGACCTTCCCACCAAACGGTGTTGTTTTCAAGATTGTGAACTACGTTTGTGAAGATGGTGTTCTTCATGCAGGTATGGAGAGCGTTGGGATTAGACTGCTCGTTTGTACCCGGTGCAACACCAAAGAAACCGTTCTCGGGGTTAACAGCCCAAAGTCTGCCGTCCTTGCCGATCCGCAGCCATGCAATATCGTCACCTACGCACCATACCTTGTAACCCTGCTTCTGGTAGATTTCCGGAGGAATCAGCATAGCCAGGTTGGTCTTGCCGCATGCGGAGGGGAAGGCAGCGGAGATATACTTCACTTCGCCGTTGGGGTATTCCACGCCCAGGATCAGCATGTGTTCAGCCATCCAGCCTTCCAGACGGCCCAGGAAGGAAGCGATACGCAGAGCGAAGCACTTCTTACCCAGCAGAACGTTTCCGCCGTAACCGGAGTTGATAGACCAAATGGTGTTGTCTTCGGGGAAGTGGCAGATGTAGCGTTCGTTTT
>JAFQVU010000040.1 GCA_017407885.1 Clostridia bacterium | reverse complement strand
CTCTCGACCTATCGCGGAACGCTTCTTGTCATTTCACATGACCGCTGGTTCCTCGACAAGGTCACAAACCGCACGCTTGAAATTGAAAACACACACGCCGAGCTGTACAACGGCAACTATTCGCGCTTCGTTGAGCTTAAACGCGAGATGCGCGAGATACACGAACGCCAGTACAAGAATCAGCAAAAGGAAATTGCGCGCATCGAAGCGTATATCGAACAGCAGAGACGTTGGAACCGTGAGCGCAATATAATCGCCGCCGAAAGCCGGCAGAAGGCTCTTGACCGCATGGTTAAGATAGAACGTCCCGAAAATCTGCCCGAAAAAATAAGGCTGACCTTCACAAAATCGGGCGAGAGCGGAAATGACGTGCTAACGGTCAAAAATCTCGCAAAAGCCTTTCCGAACAAGCCGCTTTTCGATGGAGTTTCGTTCCTCGTAAAGAAGCGTGACCGCCTCTTTATCGCGGGTCCGAACGGATGCGGAAAATCAACGCTTATCAAGATAATCGCGGACAAGCTTGCCGCTGATGCCGGTGATTTCGAGTACGGCTACAACGTAAGTGTCGGTTACTACGACCAGGAGAACCAAAACCTCGATCCTGACAACACGGTGCTTGACGAGCTGTGGAACTGTTACGAAGGTCTCACTCAGACCGAAATACGCTCGGCGCTCGCGCTCTTTTTGTTCAAAGGCGACGACATCGAGAAAAAGGTATCCGTCCTCTCGGGCGGTGAAAAGGCGAGACTTACGCTCTGCAAGCTGATACTTTCAAAGATGAATCTGCTGATTCTCGACGAGCCGACAAACCATCTTGATATCGGCTCACGCGAGGCGCTCGAAAATGCGCTCGCCGAGTTTGACGGCACTGTGATTGCTGTGTCGCATGACCGCTACTTCATCTCGAAGCTCGCCACGCGCGTGCTCGATCTCGGAACCAAACCGGCGCTTGATTTCATGGGCAGTTACGAGGACTACAAGGCGCACCGCGCTCGCAGTACCCCTGCTGTCGCATCAAGTGCGGCGGAGACTGTAACCGAGGCTAAAGAACAATACCTTCGCGCCAAAGAGCAGGCATCCGAGCAAAGAAAGCTGAAAACTCGAATGAAAAAGAACGCCGAGGAGACGGCGAGACTCGAAGCAGAGCTTGAAGAGCTTGCAACAAAGCTTGCAGATGAGTCAATACAAACAGATTATGTCAAGGTAAACGAGCTTTACACCCGTCAGCAGGAGGCTGAAGAAAGACTTATGGAATTATATGAGGAGGCTGAAAGCTTTGAAAACTAAAATGCTTGTAGTCGGCATAACAATGAACTGTGCCGGCACCGAAAAATCGTTTCTGTCATTTTTGTCCGCACTCGATTTCGATCGCTACGACGTCACTCTGCTTCTTGCAAAGCGTGACGGACTTCTGCTCGACCAGGTACCGTCGAACGTAAAGATACAGATCATGGAAAAATACGGCGAGTTCTTCCTTCTCTCCGCAAAGAACGCCATGAAAAATATGTTCGACACGTTTGTAAAGGATAATCCCCTCTCTATTTTCGAGATATTCCCTTATTTTATCAGAACGCTTTTCACCAAGGGCGAGAAGCGCGCATCCATTGCTACGAAGATGTGGGTGCATTTCTTGCAGAAGATGCCCGAGATAAAGGAAGAGTACGACCTCGCCGTGGCATACTGGGGAGACCGCACCATGTTCTACATGTGCGATAAGGTCAAGGCTAAAAAGAAAATCGCCTGGCTTCACTTCGACTACGCAAATCCCCCGCGCGATGATTCGGTCTACCTGCCGTACTTCAAGCAGTGCGACAGCATCGTGACCGTGTCGAAATTGGTTGACGACTCGCTGAAGAACACTCTGCCCGAGATTGCAGAAAAGACAATCCTTATAGAAAACATCACAAGTCCCAAGCAGATCTGGGATCTCGCGCTTGTCGGAGACACCTTCCCCGACACACATTTCACGGGCAAGCGAATCCTTACCGTGGGACGCATCAGCGACCAAAAGGGACTCGATCTGGTTGTGCCCGTACTGAAGAGACTTCGCGAGGACGGCTTTGATCTGCGCTGGTACGTGCTCGGCGACGGTACACCCGAATACAAGCAGTACATGTCCCAGCTACTTCTCGATAATGGGGTTGCCGACATGATGATCTTCCTCGGAACAACGCAGAACCCATATTCGTACATGCGCGACTGCGATATCTACGCACAGCCGTCACGTCACGAGGGCAAGCCGATTGCAGTCGAGGAAGCGAAGATACTTTACAAGCCGATACTTGCATCTCACTACCTCTCCGCGCCCGAGCAGCTTGAGAACGGTGAGCTTGGCGTTATTTGCGAGATAAATTCCGATTCGATATACGAGGGCATCAAAAAGCTTCTCTCGGACGAATCTCTCTGCGACAAGCTTTCCGAAACGCTTAAATCACGCAAATTCGGTAATGCCGAGGAAATTGAAAAATTCTACCGCATTGCAGAGTAATAAAGAAAAACCACGCGAGTCATCCGTCAGGACGGCTCCGCGTGGTTTGCGTTTTATTTATCTGTAAAATCTCATCGAAGCGACTACCTTGCCGAGAACTATAAGCTCATCAACATATATCGGCTTCATCGATGAATTCTCCGGCTGGAGACGGAAGCGGTTATCCTCGCGGTAGAAGGTCTTGACCGTTGCCTCATCTTCGACGAGCGCGACGATTATATCTCCGTCATTCGCAGTGTTGCATTTTTCAACAACAATGAGGTCGCCGTCCATGATACCAATTTCGATCATGCTCTCGCCCTGCACCTTAAGCGCAAACATATCATTTGCCGACAGACGGGACGACGGACGGGGGAAGTCTATGTAGCCGTCGTAATTTTCCACTGCGAGTATCGGCATCCCTGCCGCTACCTTGCCGAGGATCGGCACGCGGACCGTCGATGCGCTTGTCGATGACGGGCTGTCAACTCTGAGGGTACGGCTCTTGCCGGCATCCTTTTGGATAACACCCTTTTCTTCGAGTCGTGCAAGATATGTGTGTACGGTCGATGTGCTCTTCATGTTAAGAGCGGTGCAGATATCGCGCACACTGGGCGCATAACCCTCGTTGCGGATAGTCGTTTTGATATATTCAAATATTTCGCGCTCGCGCTCGGTAAGATTGTTTGCCATGATTAACCTCCAAACAGATCGTTTGTTCTTGCAGAATAATTATACCATACTTTTTCAAAAAAAGCAAACGGTTGTTCGCATTTTCTTTTTTAATTTTTTATTTATAAATAATTAACAAAATGAAAATACACCGGTAATATTGATTCTTTACTGCCGTGTTATACTGAATTCTGTAATTGTTTATCAAAAGGACAGGAAAGGAAGCTTTCGCCAAGCGAAAGCTATGGTCACAATAATGAAAACAAAAACGTGTGCACGTAGGCTGACGCTTATCACGCTTATAACCGCGCTTGCTATACCGCTTATAAACACCGTTGGTGTGTGGTCACTTTACAAAATCTTCGACAGCGACATCGCATACCCTGTCTGGAGCAGTTCGCTGACCTATTATATATATTCCGCTCTTAATGTGCTTTGCACATATGCGGTCGCCCTCTGCGTGGCGTACAGCACGGCGGCACGTGTACGCAGGCTGCCGACCGTTTTGATCGCCGCCGCTTCAGCCGTAATTGTTTATACCGCCACCGTCGCGGTTGACGTCGCCTTTTACGGCACGGGCGCGCTCGATGCTTCATACATACGGTACAACGCGGTGCTCTGCCTCTACGAGCTTCTGCGGCTCGGTGCGGTAATGCTTACGGCGGCACTGCTGTCGCGCAGGGCACGCGGCAAGAAGCTTTTTTGGGTATGCACGGCAAGCACCCTTGTTGTTTTCGCTTTTACGCTTGTCTCAAGCGCGGCTGATACGGTCTCGATCCTGCTTCAGGCGGCGCAGGTATATTCTGACTGGGGACCGAAGAACATATCCGAGTGGATGACGCTCCTCATGCCGTACGTGACGGCGGTCATATACGCGCTTGCCGGTTATTTGGTCAGCCGTGCGCTTCTTCTTATAATTGAAAGAAAGACTTTGATTGCTGGCAATTCGGAAAACGAGGTGAATATATAATGAAAACCGTAATTCGCCGCGCCGTCCCGACCGATGCGGATCAGATTCTCTTGCTTCTTGAGCAGATAGAGGATATACATAGGCAGGGACGTCCCGATCTCTTTCGTGAGCACGGGACAAAATACACCGCTTCCGAGCTATGTGAGATAATGGCGGATGCTGACCGTCCGATATTTGTCGCTCTCATAGGGGATAAGATAGTCGGCTACATATTCGGCATCATCACCGAGACCAAAGGAAGCACGATGCTATTTGATATGAAGACGCTGCACCTTGATGACGTATGCATAGACGAGTCCTGCCGCGGCATGGGTATTGGCGGCGAGCTGATGGAGCACGTCATGGCGTGGGCAAAATCAGTCGGATGCGATCGCATGGATCTCGATGTATGGGAATTCAACGGTGGCGCGCGCCGATTCTATGAAAAATACGGTTTTTCCACGCAGAAGAGGCGGATGGATATGTGGATTTGATCTCGCAGAAAATTTTTCAAAAACCCCTTGACAAATACGCGAAAGCGTGATATAATACCAAGGTACAACAAAGAAGAACTCTCCGTTCTCACCGCCTCAAAATGATGACAGCGGTTAATAAATCCGATAAAATGACACTATTCGTGTCTTATATCGTGCGGAGAGACTTCTTCGCACGATTTTTATTTTATGTTTTGGAGGTGTCCGCAATTAGCACAAAGGAACTGCAGATCAATGAAGAAATAAGGGCAAAGGAAGTCCGTATCATCGGCGACGACGGCGAGCAGATCGGCGTTGTCGCAACATCCAAGGCACTTGAGATGGCATATGACAGGGACCTCGACCTCGTTCTCATGGCACCGAATGCCGAGCCGCCGGTCTGCCGTATCATGGATTACGGTAAGTACCGTTTCGAGCGCGACAAACGTGAAAAAGAAGCAAAGAAAAAACAGACAACCGTCGAGGATAAGGAAATTCAACTTTCCTGCCGTATCGACACCCACGACTTCGAGACCAAGGTGAAGCACGCGCACCGTTTCCTCGGTGACGGCAACAAGGTAAGAGTCGTTGTAAAATTCAGAGGACGCGAGATGAGTCACCTCGATCTCGGACGCGAAATGCTTGAGAAATTCGAGCAGGCATGCTCCGGTATCGGTTCGGTTGACAAACGCCCGGCACTTGAAGGCCGCTTCATGAGCATGATAGTAAACCCCGTAAAGCAGCCAGCAAAGTAATTGTTGTTTTGCCGTGAATTTAAGCTATCGGCACCAAAAACACGCGCAAGTCCGGCGCATAATTAACGGACGTAATACACAAAAGGAGTAAACGAAAATGGCAAAAATAAAGACTCACAAGGCAACAGCCAAGAGATTTTCTCTCACCAAGAGCGGAAAGGTAAAGCTCAATCACACCAATCGCCGTCATAAGCTCGGCATCAAGACCGCAAAGAGAAAGAGACAGCTTCGCAAGAACGGCTATCTCAGCACCTCAATGGCACCCACCATTGCATCTCTCATCAACAAATAATCACACTTAAAGCAGAATTTTTGGAGGATAATATAAAATGGCAAGAGTAAAAGGCGCGATGATGACTCGCAAGAGAAGAAATAAGATGCTTAAGCTCGCAAAGGGCTATTGGGGCGCAAAGTCCAAGCATTTCAAGATGGCTAAAGAGCAGGTAATGAAGAGCGGCAACTACGCTTTCGCCGGCAGAAAGATGAAGAAGAGAGACTTCCGTTCTCTCTGGATCACCAGAATCTCCGCGCAGGCAAAGGTTTGCGGCATGAATTACTCCACTCTTATGCACGGTCTCAAACTCGCAGGCATCGACCTCAACCGTAAGATGCTCGCTGAGATCGCAGTTTCCGACAAGGATGCGTTTGCTGCAATCGCAGAGCAGGCTAAAGCAGCTCTCGCAAAATAAACAAAAAGATCAAAACCGGCTCGTCCGGTTTTTCTTTTTAAAACGTGATATAAAGGAGAGGCAAATGGCTTCTTTTTCACCAGATATCATAACAAGCAGAACAAATCCCCTTATTGTGCGCATGGCAAAGCTGTCGGATAAGAAGCATCGCGATTCAGAGGGACTTTTTCGCGTTGACGGGGTTAAACTTTTTTCGGAAGCTGTGATGAGCGGACTCGATACCCGGTATATCTTCATTGCAGATTCAAAGCGCGAGAGACTGACGCGCGAGCTTGGCACTGCACTTGAAAATGCCGGCGGTACTGTGATATTTGTTTCGGACGAGGTGCTTGCAAAGCTTACCGACGAATCCGCGCCGCAGGGGATAATTGCCGTTGTGCGTAAATTTGATACTGTCTTACCGACTCCCCCGAAAGACGGTGCATTTCGCTCGGTCTATCTCTCGTCGATACGCGATCCCGGCAATCTCGGCACAATGATACGTACCGCTTACGCATTCGGCGTGGAGCGCCTGTTCATCAGCTCTGACTGTGCGGATATATATTCGCCCAAAACGGTGCGTGCATCAATGGGGACTGTCTTTCGTCAGCCGATATCCGTTGTGGATGAGGCAGGCTTTGCCAACTACATCAAGTCGGCAGGGTGCGAGCTTTATGCGGCGGCACTTCGCCGGGATGCGAGACGGCTCGGAACATTTACGCTTCCCGAACGGATATGCTTTGCAGTCGGCAACGAGGGACACGGTCTTTCCGACGAATTTATAGACAGCTGCAGCGGCACTGTCTTCATCCCTATGGCGGAGGGCTGTGAGTCGCTTAATGCGGCTATGGCAGCGACCGTCATCATGTGGGAAATGCAGAGAGACATCCTGCATCATTAACAACAAACCAAGGCGGACAGCAAGGCAACAATCAGCCCCATATTTTTAGAAATCAAGGAGGTCAATACAATGTGTAGTTGTAAGGATCACGGCAAAGGGAAATATTATATCACCACCGCTATCGCGTATGGCTCGGGTAAGCCCCACATCGGCAACACCTACGAGGTCATAATGACCGATGCGGTCGCTCGCCGCAAGCGTCAGGAGGGATACGACGTATTCTTCATGACCGGTACTGACGAGCACGGTATGAAAATAGAAAATCTCGCAAAGGATAAGGGCGTTTCCCCCAAGGAATACGTCGATAACGTAGCCGAGATAATCAAGGGTATCTGGGACGGTGTAGGCGCATCCTACGACAAGTTTATCCGTACCACCGACGATTATCACGAGGAGACCGTCGCGAAGGTATTCAAGAAGCTCTACGAGCAGGGCGACATCTACAAAGGATCCTACGAGGGCTGGTACTGCGTCCCCTGCGAGTCCTTCTTCACCGATACACAGGCAGTTGACGGCAAGTGCCCCGACTGCGGACGTCCCGTTGAAAAGGCAAACGAGGAAGCTTACTTCTTCAGAATGAGCAAATATCAGGATAAGCTTCTCAAATTCATCGAGGAAAATCCCGATTACATCGAGCCGGAGCTTCGCAAGAAGGAAATGGTCAACAATTTCTTAAAGGCGGGACTGCAGGATCTCTGCGTTTCGCGCACCTCATTCAAGTGGGGCATTCCGGTCGATTTTGATAACAAGCACGTCGTTTACGTATGGCTTGACGCGCTCTTCAACTACGCAACCGGTGTCGGTCTGCGTCTTGATGATGAGGGTAACATCGTTCCGAACGAGGAATTTAGCAAGTGGTGGCCCTGCGACGTTCACGTTATAGGCAAGGACATCATGCGCTTCCACTCGATCTACTGGACGATATTCTTGATGGCGCTCGGTCTGCCGCTCCCGAAGAAGATCTTCGGTCATCCGTGGTTCAATTTCGGCGCTGATAAGATGTCGAAGTCGAAGGGTAACGTAATTTACGCGGACGATCTCGTTAAGCGCTTCGGTCTTGACGGCGTACGTCACTACTGTCTCGCGGAGATGCCCTACTCTTCCGACGGAAGCATCACCTATGATGCAATAATCGCGCGCTACAACGCCGATCTTGCAAACAATCTCGGAAATCTCGTGAGCCGTACTCTTGCGATGACACACAAATATTTCGGCGGCATCGTGCAGGAGCCGAGCACTCCCGATGCACTCGACGACGAGCTGCGCGCAGAATGCGCGGCTACAGTCAAAGCAGTCGCCGAAAATATGGACACCTTCCACATCGCGGACGCATCCGATGCTATATTCGCACTGCTCCGCCGTGCTAACAAGTATATCGACGAGACCGCACCGTGGGTACTTGCAAAAGACGAGGCATCGAAGCCGAGACTCGGCACTGTGCTTTACAATCTGCTTGAAGTTATCCGCATCAGCGCGGTACTTCTCGAACCGTTCATGCCGACAACATCCGCATCGATCCTCGATCAGCTTGCCGCAGATGCACGCAGTCTTGATTCTGTGAATGAGTTCGGCGGTCTTAAATCCGGCACTGCCGTTGCCGAGGCAAAACCGCTGTTCGCCCGTATCGACGAAGCGAAGATGCTCGCCGAGATCCAAGCTGAACGTGAGGCGGCAATGAAGGCTAACGCCCCCATCGAAAAGCCCGAGGGATGCGCAATCATCGGCTTTGACGATTTCATGAAGGTCGAGCTTCGCACAGCGCAGGTCATCTCCTGCGAGCCGGTCAAAAAGGCGAAAAAGCTGCTTTGCTTACAGCTTGACCTCGGATATGAGAAACGTCAGGTTGTGTCTGGCATCGCGCAGTTCTATAAGCCCGAAGACCTCATCGGCAAAAAGCTCATTATGGTCGCTAATTTAGCACCCGCAAAGCTCTGCGGCGTTGAGTCGAACGGCATGATCCTCGCATCGGGCGAAGAGACAGTCCGCGTGGTGTTCCTCGATCCCGAAACACCCCTTGGCGAGAGAGTAAGATAATGACTTTTGATTTTCAGCCGTCGCGCGCGCTGCCTATATTCGACACGCACGCACACTATAACGATGACCGTTTTGCGACTGAATGTGACGGCGGCAGGGACGAAGTCCTTGCCGCTCTCTTCTCGCAGAATGTGCGTTTTGTCGTGAACGCCGGCACAAGCATCACCGGCTCACGCGAATGTATTGCCATAGCGGAAAAATATCCGCGCGCCTATGCTACTGCAGGCATTCATCCCGGGGATATACTTGTTGACAGCGATATTGAAAAAACGATGGACGAGCTTCGCGAGCTGCTCGCCCACCCGAAGGTACGGGCGCTTGGCGAGATCGGTCTCGATTACCATTATGACGAGCCGCCGCGCGAGGTGCAGAAGCAGTGGTTTCGTCGCCAGCTCGAGCTTGCACGCGAGATGAAGATGCCCGTGGTGATTCATGACCGCGACGCGCACGGGGATGTCATGGACATTCTGCGCGATTTTCCCGAAGTGACGGGCGAGTTTCACAGTTTCTCGGCGAGCGCCGAGATAGCACGTCAGCTCACAAATCGCGGCTGGTACATCTCGTTTTCGGGCGTTATCACCTTCAAAAACGCCGCGAGACTTGCCGAGATCGTGCCGACCATTCCGCTCGACCGCGTGATGATCGAGACGGACGCGCCGTATCTTGCACCGACACCATACCGTGGTAAGATGAACCATTCCGGACTGATGGAATACACCGCCGTCCGTGCCGCCGAGCTGTACGGCATCACACCCGAAGAATTCTGCCGCCACGCATATGAAAACTCATGCCGCTTCTTCGGCATCGACGGATAAACGAAAAGCCTTCCCTATCGGGAAGGCTTTTGTGTTGTGTGTGTTACTTTTCTTCGCGTTCAGGCGGTAGAAGTCACCGCCACGAGTGTTGACATCCCCTTGCGGTGCGCACACCGCCTGCCGGTATGCTCGCGGCGGCGCGCCGCCGCGAGGTCGGGGGAGGTGCTGCGCTCAAACGCCGCTCCGCCCTCCCCCCCGACACCCCCACCAGGCTCGGCTAACGCACACCTTGATGCTATCTTAATGCTGTATAGCTATCTACAAACAAGCCAAACTACTGTATCCTGTCGCGGAGAGCGTAGCGACTCCGCGCCCCATCCAATATGCACTGCCGCGCATGTAGCGCGACAGTGCCACAAAACCAAGGCGGACAGCGAAGCGAATCCGCCGCCCCTTACCGGTACTCCCCCTGCGCGAAGCGCAATATAGGACTCCACCTCGGAAGAGCCAAGGAAAGGGGGAGAGCACGAGAGGGGCGAAAACCTGCGGATGATGAGTTGGTTGTCGCCCCTCTCGT
>JAFQVU010000039.1 GCA_017407885.1 Clostridia bacterium | reverse complement strand
TGCTTTTCGATAACTTCCTTGGCACGCTCTGCGGTCATCTTAACGTAGGTAACCTTTTCAGCGTCCTTGGTGTAAACCTCAACAACGGGCTCATACTGGCAGATGCCGATGCATCCGGTCTGTGTTACGATAACATCATCGCCGAGACCTGCCTCGCCGATTCCCTCAACGAAAGCGTTGAGTACAGGGCGTGCGCCTGCTGCGATACCGCAGGTAGCCATACCGACAACGATTCTAGTTTCGCCGCTAGAGGTACGCAGAGCAACCTTGTCCTGCATTTTAGCCTTTATAGCTTTCAGCTCTTCAAGTGACTTCATGGTGATTATCCTTTCTATATTTAGAATTTTAAATTTTTAACTGTTTGATTTCTCCGCTTCTACATATTGCTCACGAAGATTTCCGTCGATCCACATAAGTATCTCCGGCTCATTAAGCGGAATGTCCTCGCCAAGCACCTCTTTGAGTTCCGCACACGACAGTGACACTTCTCTGCCCTCGATTATGTGTCGGTAAGTGAAGTTTATGTCGGGTGAGCCCTGTATCAAGGTCTTGACAGTCTCAACCATATCTCCTATCGGGATAAAGTCAATGTGGTTGCGTCCGAATCTCGCCGCTGTCGTAGTGCCGTGATCGGCATGCTCCGACTCATGCTTTGAAGTTATCGTAACGCCTCCGCCCGTCATTTCGGCGAGCATTGTGAGAAACGGTATACCGAGTCCGACCTTTCTGGTCTTTCTCGTTGTGAAGAATGGATTTGTGAGCTTGTCTACCTGCTCTTTCTTCATACCGCATCCATTATCGGTAACGCTGAAATCAAGCCATTCCCCCTCCTCACGAAGAGTTATTGCAATCTCCGTGGCTCCGGCTCTGACCGAGTTCATCGTAATATCAAGCACGTAAAGCGAAAGCTCGTCCATTGTTCTTCTCCTTAAATTAAAGTCCAAGCAGATAGTCAATAAGCCTGTTCCGTACATTCGCCGATGAATACGGCTCATCATCAAGCTCAATCGCAAATCCCTGCTCGGATATATCCGTGAGATAATGCGCATCCGACGACTGAACATGGACAAGTCCGCGTTCAACTATTATCGGATATTTTGAACGGCAATCCTCAAGCGACACAATATCATTAAGCTCATAAGCGGTAAATCTCGGCTCAGGCGGAAAATCGCCGAGCATTGAAATAATACCGTTTGCACTTCGATCAATGTGCGCCGGGAAACATACGCCTCCGCGCCTTATCACCTCGCGGTGTGCTTCAACGAGCGAAATATCGGATGCATTTATAAGAAGAATTTCTTCCTCTCCACACACCTCATCATTCTCGTCGATAATAAGCTGTTTACCGAATATCTCGGGTTTGTTTTTTATCGGGAATCTGCGCCCTTCGACAAAGCTGTCGAAATCCATCGCCGATTCAAGATCACGGAACAGACATACCGCATGAATATCTTCAGCAGTAGTAAGCTCCATCCCCGCGACCGGTATAAGCCCGTACCCTTTTGCGATTTTGAAAAAGGCAGGACAGTTTTTTGAAGAATTGTGATCGGTAAGCGCGACTATCTGCAAACCGTTCAGCACAGCCATTCCGGCAATATTACCGGGGGTCATGTCATCATCCCCACACGGTGAGAGACACGAATGAATGTGCAGATCGCAAAGATAGCGGCTCATTCCGAGATACCCGAAACAAAATCATGTATGCGCACGCACAGCTCATAGGCGGAAAGCGGAGATGTGAGCACGGTAATGCCGTTTGTGTTAGCGGCTTCGATAGCTTCATCGGGAAGCTCCACATTCTCTGCAAGTATGACTGCCGCCGCCTCGGTAAGACTTGCGACTGCAACTGTGTTTGTGTTTGGCATGATCGTTATCCAAAGGTTATCCGCCTCAACGTGGCTCATGGCGCGGCTTAACAGGTCACCGACGTAAACGCCGTTCCATTCCCTATCTGCATTGCCGCAGATAAGTTTTGCTTCAAGCTTTGCGCTTATTTCATTCACCGTCATTTGAAGCATCCTCCATCTCGGGATTTTTTCTTTCAGCTAAGGGCTTGAACCGCTCAAGAAGCGACTCTTCCCTGCGCTTATCAAGATATTCGTGGAAAATCTGACGCATTATTACCGTACACTCGTCTGCGCTCGTTTCGCACTTGACTATATCTTCGGCAAATGCCATGCACGTTGGTGCACCGCAAGAACCGCAGTCAAGTCCGGGAAGCTCTTTTGTAATCGACTCGATATCACTCATCATGCGCATCGCCGTCTTTCGGTCATCCGCTAACAAGCTATATGGGTTATACTCGACCGTCTTCTCCTGGAAATACTGATCGGGAATCCAATCGCTTGCCGGGCGGTTTGGTGAAACGGGAAGATATCTTTTTAATGATTGCAGCCGCGCCTGT
>JAFQVU010000038.1 GCA_017407885.1 Clostridia bacterium | reverse complement strand
TTGTTTTTCTGTGTTGTATGATGTACCGAAAAGTGCAGTTTTATGCAGTGCAGAACCCAAAGGAAGAGACAATCTTCCTACAAACAACAATTCATCCTGCAATAAAAATTTATAAAAAAGCATTGCAGTCATAAGATGAATATGTTATAATAAAAATAATAACAGCGGTATTAGCCGCTTGATAACGGAGGTATTTATTATGGGACTTATTAAAGCAGGCATTGGCGCACTCGGCGGTACTCTTGCCGATCAGTGGAAGGAATTTTTCTACTGTGAGGCTATCGACAACGACACGCTTATGGTCAAAGGTCAGAAGCGCATCGGCGGACGTTCCTCAAATACCAAGGGTGAGGACAACATTATCTCAAACGGCTCGGGCATCGCGGTCGCTGACGGTCAGTGTATGATCATCGTTGAACAGGGCAAGGTGGTCGAGGTCTGCGCGGAACCGGGCGAATTTACATACGATAAATCGACCGAGCCATCTATCTTCGCAGGCAGTCTCGGTGAATCAATTATTGCAACATTTAAGACTCTCGGAAAGCGTTTCACATACGGCGGCGATACCGGTAAGGATCAGCGCGTCTACTATTTCAACACCAAGGAGATTCTCGATAACAAATTCGGTACAGCAACACCGGTCTCCTTCCGTGTGGTTGATTCGCGCATCGGCTTTGATGTGGACGTGTCACTCCGCTGTAACGGTGTCTACACCTTCCGCATGACCGACCCGATCAAGTTTTACACAAATCTTGCAGGAAACGTCGCGGATACCTATAAGAAAGAGACCATTACGGGCACGATGAAGACGGAATTTATCAGTGCTCTCGGTCCGGCACTCGCAAAGCTGTCAACGCTCGAGCTGCGCCCGAATCAGATTCCCGCGCACAGCACCGAGCTTGAAAAGTTCCTTAACGAAGAGCTTGGCGCGGAATGGGGTGAGCGCGGTTTTGGTGACGTTAAGGTGGCGATGAATCCGCCGACTCTCACCGAGGAAGACCAGGAAATGCTCAAAACCGCGCAGAAGACCGCGATGTACCGCGATCCTACGATGGCGGGTGCTACTCTTGTCGGTGCGCAGGCTGACGCTATGAAGGCGGCGGCATCCAACTCTGCGGGCGCGATGACCGGCTTCATGGGAATGGGTATGGCGATGAATCAGGGCGGTACAAACGCACAGAATCTGTTTGCTATGGGACAGCAGCAGGCAGCGCAGAATCCTGCGTCCGCTGCACCTGCGGCGAACACTTGGAAATGTGCATGCGGCGCTTCGGCGAGCGGCAATTTCTGCGCCGAGTGCGGAGCTAAACGTCCTGCTGACGGTTGGACTTGCGCGTGCGGCTCTGTAAACAAGGGCAATTTCTGCCCGAATTGCGGAGCGAAGAAGCCTTCGGATGCATCGGTATCTGCTTGCGACAAGTGTGGATGGAAGCCGGAGGATCCTAAGAATCCGCCGAAATTCTGTCCCGAGTGCGGCAACCGATTTGACACAAAATAATGGCAGATCTTTTACTGTATAAATGCCCGTGCTGTGGGGGTAATATCGAGTTTGACAGCACATTGCAGAAGCCTAAGTGCCCGTACTGTGACACCGAATTTGATATCGAATCGCTCAAGGCGTACGATGACGATTTGAAGAACGCAGGGACAGACGATATACACTGGGATGATTCGTCGAACGCCGAGTGGCGAGAGGGAGAGACGGACGGACTGCGTGTTTATTCGTGCGGCACATGCGGAGGTGAGATCATCTGCGATGATACCACAGCCGCGACAAAATGTCCGTACTGCGACAATCCTGTTATCATGAAGGGACAGCTCGCAAATGATCTCCGCCCTGACCTCGTTATTCCGTTTAAGCTCGACAAAAAGGCGGCAAAGGATGCTCTTGCGCGTCATCTGCAGGGCAAGCCTCTGCTTCCAAAGGTTTTTAAAGACGAGAATCACATCGACGAGATAAAAGGCGTCTATGTGCCGTTTTGGCTTTACGACGCCGAGGCGGATGCGGATATACGATACCGTGCGACGCGTGTGCGGACGTACACAACGCCTAAATATCACTGCACCGAAACGAGTCATTATTCCGTTACCAGAAGCGGTTCGATCTCCTTTAACCACATACCTGTGGACGGGTCTACCAAGATGGCGGATGAGCTTATGGAATCTATCGAACCGTTCGACTTCTCGGAAGCGGTTGATTTTCAGACTGCGTACCTTTCGGGATACCTCGCCGACCGATATGATGTTTCGGTGGAGGACAGCCGGGTGCGTGCGAATGAACGCATAAAGCGCAGTGCAGAGGAAGCTTTCCGCTCGACGGTAAACGGTTATTCATCGGTCATTCCCGAGCAAAGCTCGGTGAGAATCGGGGACGGAAAAACGCGGTATGTGCTCTATCCGGTGTGGATACTCAATACCACGTGGAAGGATCAGAAGTACACCTTCGCAATGAACGGTCAGACCGGTAAATTCGTCGGAAACCTTCCGGTTGACGGAGGACTTTTCGCAAAGTACCTGCTTATCGGCACAGTAGTAGCCTCGGCGGTAGTTTTCACGCTTATCACGCTGATGGGAATGATGTGAGGTGTGATATGAAGAAGATATTTGCTTTGTTTTTGTCACTTCTCATTGGTTGCGCACTGTCGGTATGTGTAATTGCAGAGCGGACACTTCCGCTTGTGGTAGATGATGCCGATCTTCTCACCGACTGGGAGGAGACCGCGCTTAACGACACGCTCTCGCTCTTATCAGATTCACGTCAGATTGAAATAGCGGTTGTCACGGTGAATTCCACATCGGGGAAGTCTGCAATGGACTATGCGGACGATTTCTACGACTACAATGGCTACGGCTGGGGTGACAACGATGACGGCGTACTCTTGCTCGTGGATATGGGCAATCGGGAATACTGGATAACCACGCATGGACTCGGTCAAACTTACCTTGGCGACTATGCGCTTTATATGATCGAGGAAGCCTTTCTCGACATGCTGTCTTACGGTAACTACTACGGCGCGTTTTCTGCGTTTGCAAACGCATGTGACGAGTACATAGGCTATGCCATAAGCGGCGAAGCTTATGATGATGGCTATTACAACGATTACGGAGAATTAGTCACATCCTACGTCGATGACTACTATTACGATGACAGCTCGGATGAGCCGGATATCATCGGCACTGTCGGCATATCACTTGTGGTTGGATTTTTCATCTCGCTCGCGATAGTGCTTGGAATGAAAAAGGGTATGACTACAGTACACTCTGTGCACAATGCGGCTAGTTACATGGTAGATGGCAGTCTCAGCTTGCGCGCGCAGGGAGACCGCTATTTATACAGCAACACGGTGCGCACGCCGAGAAACACAAACAATTCAAGCGGCACACGTTCGGGATCTTCCTATCGCGGCGGCTCTTCAAGTCACCGCAGCTCATCGGGACGTTCCCACGGCGGACGCGGCGGCAGATTTTAAAGAAATAGGGACGGAGTTTATCTCCGTCCCGTTTGCTTTTTGGGGTATGGGTAAACTTACCTAATCGCCCAACAACTCCCCATAAAAAATAGATTGTCCGCCGAATGGCGGACAATCTATTTTATCTTATCTCAACGGTGACGCGCTTGCCAATGGTATTGGCGGCGGCTTTCATAACAAGGCGGATCGACTTTGCGATCTTGCCGTGTCTGCCTATTACCTTACCCATATCGTCCTCGGCAACGCGACGCTCCAGCATTACGTTGTCACCCTCGACGGTCTCAATTACAGTGACCTGCTCGGGATCGTCAACGATAGCCTTTGCAATATCGGTGAGTACCTTTTTAAGCTCGACCATGATTATCAGTACGCCGAGGCTTATTCGATAGCGCCGGACTTCTTAAGAAGAGCCTTAACGGTATCGGTAGGCTGTGCGCCGTTAGCGATCCACTTCTTTGCCTTGTCAGCGTCGATCTTGATCTCTGCCGGCTCAGTCATAGGATTGTAGGTACCGATAACCTCGATGAATCTGCCATCGCGGGGATAGCGGGAGTCAGCGACAACTACGCGGTAGAAAGGGTTCTTCTTTGCGCCAAGTCTTGTAAGTCTGAGTTTAACTGCCATTTTAGATTTCCTCCAAAAAATTATGTTTTTGTTTTTTTTATTTATTTGAAACCCGTTAGAACGGGAATTTCATCATGCCTTTGCGTCCGAAGCGTTTGCCGCCCGTCATGGACGAGAACTTTTTCATCATCTGCTTCATTTGGTCATACTGCTTTAAAAGACGGTTTACATCCTCGACCTTCATGCCGGATCCGTCCGCAATACGACGCTTGCGAGAAGCGTTTATCACGCTCGGATTGTCTCTTTCCTCGGGTGTCATTGAGAGGATGATCGCCTCGATTCGGTCAAGCTGACGCTCGTCGAAGCTCGCATCCTTGAGAGCGTTTGCATTGACGCCGGGGATCATGCCGATGATCTGCTCGAGCGAGCCCATTCCGCGAACCTGCTTGAATTGATCGAGAAAATCGGTCAGCGTGAAGCTCTGCTCGCGCATCTTGCGCTCAAGCTCGAGCGCCTGCTTTTCATCGAAGCTCTGCTGTGCCTTTTCAATAAGGGAGAGCACGTCTCCCATGCCGAGTATGCGCGATGCCATTCTGTCGGGGTGGAACGGCTCGATCATGTCAAGCTTTTCGCCCGTGCCGACGAATTTTATCGGCTTGCCGGTAACATGACGTACGGACAGCGCCGCACCGCCTCGGGTGTCGCCGTCCATTTTGGTCAGCACAACGCCTGTGATATCGAGCAGTTCATTGAACGATTCCGCTACGTTGACTGCATCCTGACCGGTCATCGCATCGACAACGAGAAGTATCTCCGCAGGCTCGACTGCCACCTTGATATCTCGAAGCTCATTCATCAGAACCTCGTCGATGTGCAGACGTCCCGCGGTATCGACGAAGACCATATCGTGTCCGTGCTTTTTCGCGTGCTCGATTCCGGCTTTTGCTATCTCAACCGGACTCACCTTGTCGCCCATCTGGAATACGGGAATCTCAAGCTGTCCGCCGACTACTTCAAGCTGTTTTATTGCCGCCGGACGGTATACGTCGCAGGCAACGAGAAGTGGGCGCTTGCCCTGCTTTTTGTACATCCCGGCGAGCTTTCCTGCATGGGTGGTTTTACCCGCACCCTGCAGACCGACCATCATTATGACTGTCGGCGGCTTTGAGGAGATACTTAACTTTGCCTGAGTGCCGCCCATAAGGTTGCACAGCTCTTCATTTACTATCTTAACGACCTGCTGTGCCGGCATGAGGCTTTCAAGCACCTCGGAGCCGACCGCACGTTCGGTGACAGTCTTTATAAAATCTTTGACGACCTTGTAGTTGACATCCGCCTCGAGCAGTGCGAGCTTTACCTCA
>JAFQVU010000037.1 GCA_017407885.1 Clostridia bacterium | reverse complement strand
GATGTCGATGCTTCGTGCGATGGATAAGAGCGCAATTGAGGCTGTCAACCGCGAGAGCGCGGAGCGCCCGTTTGAGCGAATACTGCGTACACCTATAGTTCCCGTGAGCGGAAAAATATACGGCGTTATTCGCTATCTCGTTAAAAACGGAGAAGCGCTTTATACATCAATACTGCTTACAGCAAAAACAAGAAGTGAGCTTATCGCAACTTTCCTTGCGGTACTCGAGCTTATAAAGAAAAACAGAGTCACACTTCGTCCCGTCGAAGAAACGGATTTCGGAGAGGTGACTGACTTCAGAGTTAATCTCAATCACGAAAGAATGACGGGAGGGGATCGAAATGTCAGCGAAGCCTATACTTGAGGCAGTGCTTTTTGCGGCGGGACATCCGCTTACATACGAGGTGCTCGCCGAAGCCGCTGAATGTATGACCAGCGAGGTCAATGAGATACTTACTGAAATGGCAAATGAGTATTCCGATCATGCAAATAAGCGCGGTATACAGCTTGTTATGTATAAAGATTCCTGTCAGCTTTGCACGAAGGAAGAACATATAGATAAGATACGTACGGCACTTGGTGTTCGTTCAGGCGGCAATCTGTCGCGCAGTTCGATGGAGACGCTTGCTATTGTTGCTTACCATCAGCCGGTCACACGCTCGTATATTGATTCCGTGCGCGGCATAGACTCAAGCTACTCCGTCAATAATCTTACGGATAAGGGGCTTATTGAGGTTTGCGGAAGGCTTGATGCTCCCGGAAGACCGTCACTTTACCGTACTACCGAAAATTTCCTGCGAATATTTGGCATTACCTCACTTGACGAGCTTCCGCCAGTAGAACTGTTTGCAATTCCGGAGTTGAAAACCGATGTACTTGGGACGGATGCCAATACCGAAACCTCAACCGATACCTACGCAGAGCAGGAAGAAACGGAGCCTGCAGAAGAGTAAAAGAGAAAACGACAGAAGGGAGTGATACGGTGGGATGGTTAATCGCCGCGGCAATAATTGCGTTGATACTGCTTCTTAAAATCAGTATTAAGGTGAAAATTGTCGGGGACACAAAACTGACACTTGGTATCGGCATCTTTCGTATCCCGCTGTTTCCCACAAAGGAAAAAACTCTTAAGCTGTCGGATTACAAAATCAAAAAATTCCGAAAGCGCCTTGCAAAGAGTGAATCAAAGGATAAGAAAAAATCGAAAAAGAAAAATGCTAAACTTCAAACAAAGCATAAAAGGATCGGAGCATCTCAAAGTAAGAGTGGCGATACGGGGGATTCAGAGAGTGATATTATGGGGCTTTTATCAAAGCTTATCGGGGTGGTTCGAGTCTTTGCCGAACGCTTCGGACATCACTTGCATATAAAAGTTAAACGCTTGGTCATAATAATCGCAACACCGGATGCGGCGCAGACCGCTGTGCTTTTTGGGGCGGTATGCGGTGCGGTTCAGTGTTTGATGGAGCTTCTTTACAATACAATGCACGTGAAGCTTCCAAGCGCAGATAACATACGGGTTGAGCCGGATTTTATTTCGGAGAAGATAAGGTCAGAAGCAGATATTACATTTTCGTTCAGGCTGTACCAGGCATTTGATATACTGATACGCTCGGCAGCCGCATATTTAAAGAAATCGTAAATTTATGAAAAGGGGAATATAAAAATGGCAGACAACAAAATTTCGGGTATTATTGAAACCTCTCTTGAAAAAATCAGAAACGTAGTCGACGCAAACACTATTATCGGCACACCGATCAATACTCCCAACGGTACGACTATCATTCCGATATCCAAGGTTATGGTTGGATTTGCATCCGGCGGCGTTGACTATCTTGGCAAAAACATGAAAAATGTGGCGGAGAATGCTTCTCAGCGTCCGTCTGCACTTACTACCAATTTCGGCGGTGGCGGTGGAACAGGCGTTACCGTACAGCCGGTCGGATTTCTCGTGATTTCCCCCGACGGAAGCGTACAGATTCTCAATGTCGGCACCACAACTGCCGGATCGGCGGACAAGATAGACCAGGTTGCAAACCTTATAGAACGTTCGCCTGAGCTTATCTCGAGAATTAAAGCAGTGTTCAAAAAAGACAAAACAGACGACAATTCAGATTCATCTGATGATGCGGCTGACGCAGGCGAAGAGGAATAACTTACAGCGCATAAATTCTCCGAGGCGGTAAATGCTTTTTACGAAGTCTCATTAAGGGGAATTAATATGCGAAGATTAAAAATCACGGCACTTTTTCTTGTGCCTATAATGTTTATGACTGCATTGCCGGCGCGTGCACTGGATGTGTCGGCACGGTCGGCTATTGTCATTGAAGCTTCAACGGGTAAAGTAATTTATGAAAAGGATGCTGATACCCGACGGCCTATGGCAAGCACGACCAAGATTATGACTGCACTTGTTGCAATCGAATCGGGCGAGCTTTCACGTGAGATAACCGTTGCTTCGACGGCGGTTGGAGTGGAAGGCTCATCGATATACCTTAAAGAAGGGGATAAGTTATCCCTTGAATCGCTTGTGTGGGCACTTATGCTCGAAAGCGCAAACGATGCCGCCGCAGCAATTGCCATTGGTGTTGCCGGTTCTATCGAAGCGTTTGCAGAAAAGATGAACGCGAAGGCTGCGGAGCTTGGTCTTTCCGACACGCACTTCACAAATCCGCACGGACTCAGCGATGATGCGCACTATACGACAGCTCGTGACCTTGCAAAGCTTACTGCCGCAGCGATGGAAAACGACACCTTCAGAAAAATCGTATCGACTGACACATATAAGATTTCTTACGGTGAGTCGGTGAGAAATCTTCATAATCACAATAAGATGCTCCATTTGTATGACGGAGCTGTAGGTGTTAAGACCGGGTTCACAAAGGTGAGCGGACGATGTCTGGTTTCGGCGGCGGAGCGCGACGGGATGACGTTTATTGCGGTTACACTCGATGCGCCCAACGATTGGGATGATCATTCCGATATGCTTGATCTCGGTTTTTCAAGTCTCGAGAAGCTTACGCTTGTTGAGGCGGGCGACTCGGTTTTTATCTCACCCTGCATCGGCACAGAATCAGGGGAGATCACTATAAAAAACCGGGAAGGACTCACGGTCATTTTACCGAAGGGTGAGCATAACATCACACGCAGAGTCATACTGCCGAGATACTTTTGGGCACCTGTGATGGCTGGCAGTGAGGTCGGAAAAATCGAGATATACGACGGTGATACTTTTATCGGTGAGGTCGCGCTTTACGCAGAGGAGACCGCCGATAGGGTAGAATATAAGAAAAATTTGTTTGAGAAAATATTTGATTAAAATGACAGAATTACGTTTACAAAAATATCTTGCTGATGCGGGACTTATGAGCCGCCGTGCCGCCGAGCGTGAAATCTCGCGCGGCGCGGTGCTTGTAAACGGTATCCCCGCTGAAATCGGGCAGAAAGTATGCCCGGATGTTGATACAATCGAATATAACGGACAGATAGTCAAGAGCGGATTTAAGCACTACATTTACATAATGCTCAATAAGCCGCGCGGTTATGTGACTACAGCATCCGACGAGCGCGGACGGCCGACAGTTGTTGATTTGTGCCGTGAGGTCGGCGAGAGGGTTTATCCGGTGGGGCGGCTTGATATGGATTCGGACGGACTGCTCCTCTTAACTAATGACGGCGAGCTTGCAAATAAGCTGACACATCCGCGGCACTCAATACCGAAGCTGTATCACGTAGAGGTTTCGGGAAAGGTTGACCGAGAAACCATAAAAAAGCTTTCGAGTCCGCTTATTATTGACGGATATCAGATAATGCCGGTCAAGACGGAGATACACTCAATGCGAAGCGATACACGCCGCGAGATTACCGTGCTACGCATGGAATTATATGAAGGGCGAAACAGACAGATACGCAAAATGTGTGAGCAGTGCGGTCTAAAAGTCAACCGACTGACTCGCGTTGCTATAGGTGATATTAAACTTCAAAGTCTAAAACCCGGAGCATGGAAACACCTTACGAAATCGCAGGTGGACTATCTTAAGCGAAATGCTTCAAAAAAATAGGAGATACAAATGTTAATAATCAGACCAATTCAGGATAAGGCATTGCAGGAGGAGCTTTGCGGACTTTGTAATGTCACATATAACCCCGATCTGCTCGCGTACGGCGCATGGGTGCGCGATGAGCTTGAGGGAGACAGCGTAGGCGATTTCGTCGGGATCTGCCAATTCCGTATGGGACAGACTGCTACGATAACCGATCTTGCCAAAGCGGTAGGAACAGATGACACCGAAGCGATGTTTATAATGGGACGCCAAACGATGAATTTCATTGACCTTCACGGAGTTCACTATGCATACTTTGAGGGCGATTGTGATGAGAAATTTATCAAGTGGCTTGGATTTGCGAAGGATGAAAACGGAAAATGGGGAGCAGACCTCGAAGCGTTTTTTACTCACCCATGTTCCGCCGAAAAATAATATAAAGGATAGTTAAAGTGAAACATATAACTAAAATTACCGCCGCGATTTTGATGCTTCTTTTTATAAGCGGATGCGGCTCCGATACGGGCACAAATCCGGGACTTGTAACCACAGAGGACACTGCTGATCCAAATGCGACGCGCGTTACAGCTCCACCGTCTGACGATACCAATGATGTTAATGTGCGCGGTGATGACACTACTGATATGCACACTGAAACCACCCACACTCCGGCGGTCAGTATTCCCGGAGAAACACGCATCAGTTTTCTCGCGGCAGGGGACAACATTATACATGAGAAAATCTATACGGATGCGCGCAACCGCGCCAAGGACGGAGAAAAATATAATTTCATAGACATGTACGACGGAATTGCCGACATGGTGAAAAATGCCGATATAGCGCTCATTAATCAGGAGTCACCCATTTGCGGCGATGAGCTTACTATTTCCGGATATCCTAACTTCAACTCTCCCGAGGCGGTCGGCGACACGCTGATTGAGCTTGGCTTTGATATTGTAAACGTGGCGAACAATCACACGCTTGATAAGCTTGAGCGAGGTTACAAGGGAACTCTCGATTATTGGCACGAGCGTGAAGATGATATTCTGATGATAGGCGGATACTACAACCGTGAGGATTATGAGAATATCCGCATCATCGAAGAGCAGGGAATATCAATTGCGCTTATATCATATACATACGCTACGAACACGCCGTCACTCCCTGCAGGCAGCGAGATGGTCATTCCTTACATAAATGAGACGGAAATTGTTCGTATGACCAAAGAGGCGAAAAAACTTGCCGATCTTGTGTTTGTCGTGATGCATTGGGGCGGTGAGGATGAAAATTCCTTTGTTCCCTCAAAGAGCGAGTATTCTTTGGCGCAGTCCATTACCGAGGCCGGTGCAGACGTTATAATCGGCATGCATCCCCATGTAATACAGGGGCTTGATTGGAAAAAGGCTTCCGATGGCACTGACACGCTTGTTATATATTCACTTGGCAATTTGATTTCAACCCAATATAACAATCGCAACCTCGTCGGTGGTATCGTGACATTTGACATTGTAAAGGACAAAAATGGTGATATCACAATAGAGAATCCGATATACAATCCGACGGTTACACATTATAATAAAGAGCGTCTCGGCTTGCAGGTTTACTTGATGGAAAACTACACTGAGGAGCTTGCGGCGCTTCACGGTAACCCCAATTACGGTCAGAGTGCTGCCACTCGAATTTGGACTCTTGAAAAGATAAGAAGCTTTGCAACTGATAATATTAAAGACGAGTTTTTACCTGATTTCTTAAAATAAAAGGAAGGCGATAACGGTGCTTGAAAGCATACTTTACAGTATAAATAATATAATGCCGATATTCATTATCGTCATTTTTGGCGCGGTACTCGGAAAAATCGGATTCGTCAATGACGAATTCCTTTCCGTATGCGATAAGCTTGTATTTAAAATAACCCTTCCGTGTATGCTGTTTGTTGAGATAGTCAGCGCAAAGTCGGTTGGATTTAATCCTATGCTTATCGGGTACTGTATTGCCGCTGTGCCGGTATGCCTCATTTTATCGTGCCTTATTGTTCCAATCTTTTTAAAGGATAACGCAAAGCGCGGCGCATTTATTCAGGGGATTTACCGCTCAAATGCGGCGATCATCGGACTGACTCTGGCACAGAATATGTTCCCTGAAAATGGGACAGCCACAATGTCCACGGTTATGCCTTTTGTTGTGGTACTGTTCAATGGCTTTGCGGTTGTTATACTCTCTATATACGCACCGGCAGATGTGAAGTTGGCACCGAGAAAGCTTCTTGTGCGGATTTTGAAAACAGTTGCGACTAATCCGCTCATAATTTCAATAGTTCTTGCGCTTTTGTGGAAGCTTACGGGCATTACATTGCCTGTTCTTGCAGATAAGAGTCTTAACTATCTTGCCGACATGTCCATGCCGCTTGCGCTTATAAGTCTGGGCGCAAGCTTCAAAGTGGAGTCGCTTCGCGGAAGATTCAAGCTAGCACTCATGTCGAGTGCGCTTAAAACCATAGTCGTGCCTGCCGCGGCGGTGCTTTGTGCTATACCGCTCGGTTTTCGCGGTGTGGAACTTGGAACAATATTTATCATTTTCGGCGGTCCTGCATCTGTGTCGAGTTACATAATGTCAAAGCAGATGAAGAGCGATCATGAGCTTGCGGGGCAAATACTTCTCGTTTCAACCTTAATGAGCGTTGTTACCCTATTTGCAGGCACGCTGATACTCAAACAGACGGGGCTTATATGAAACTGATTATTGCAGAGAAACCGAGCCTTGCCAGATCTATTGTTACCGCGCTCGGCGGAACTCCCAAGGGAAGCGGATTTTACACTGCCGGCGAGTATATCGTTACTTGGGCGTTCGGACATCTTTTTTCACTTGCCGATCTCGAATACTATACGGGCGGTGAGCCGAATTCGCGGTGGTCGCTTGAGGGACTTCCTTGCTTTCCAGATGAATTTTGCTACGAGCTTCGTCGGAGCAGTAAGGGGGATGACGGAACTGCACGACAATTCGATATTATAAAGCAGCTCTGCCGCCGCCCCGATGTTGATACAATAATCAACGCCGGAGACTCCGACAGAGAGGGAGAAATAATTGTACGGCTGTGCATAATGAAGGCGTTTGATCTTAAACCGTCACAGCCGTTTTTTGTTGAGGGAAAACGCCTTGCACGGCTTTGGCTGCCTGACCAGACCGCGGAAACCATACAAGCCGCGGCGGCACTTCCGCCCGATGAAAGGGAATATGACCGTCTTGCCGATGAGGGGTTTGCGCGCACATACATTGATTGGCTGTACGGCATCAATCTGACGCGCTATGCAACTCTTAAATCGGGGACGCTCCTTCGAGTCGGACGTGTTATCGTGCCGATTGTGCGTGCTATATGCGAGCGTGACCGCGCTATACGAAATTTCACGCCCGAAAAATATTACCAGCCGCGCTCATCAGCTATGACAAATGATGCGGAAGTCGAGCTTTTATCAAAGCTTAAATTTGATAAAAACAGTATGTCCGACTGCGAGAAAAAGTGTGCCGAGTATAATGCTCTCGGCGCTACGGTAACAGCTGTAAAACGTAAGAAGGACAAGCTTTCGCCGGGAAAATTATGGTCGCTTTCAAAATTGCAGAGTTTTCTCGGAAAAAAATATAAGATGTCGATGCCGCGCTCGCTTGAAGTGCTTCAAAAGCTGTATGAGGAGGGGTACGTGACCTATCCGCGTACCAATTCCGAATATCTTGCAACTGCCGAAAAGGATAAAATGAAGCGTATTATCGTGGCGGTTTCAAAGCTTGGATATCCGATTGAATTTAAAGACACAAAGCAGGTGTTCGACGATTCCAAAATCGAGGCGCACTCGGCGCTTACTCCCACAACCAAAATCCCCGATAAAAAGAGACTTTCGGAGGATGAAGCTATTGTGTACGGCGCGATAATGCGCAGATTTGCGGCGGTGTTCTGCTCGCTTGACTGCATAGTAGACAAGACCGAAATAAAGATAGCTGTCGGAAATCCCCCGGAGACGGGCGAGGAGTTTACGCTGAAGGGAACAGTCATGCTTGAGCCGGGATGGACGAAATTTGATGACTACACAACAAAGGACAAGCTCTTGCCGAATCTGAAGAAAGGCGATGCGGTAAATATAGATTTTCAGCCGACCGAAAAAGAGACGTCACCGCCAAAGCATTATACTATTGAGACACTGAACAACTATTTAAAAAATCCCTTCCGTGACGAGCTGTCCAAAAAGGATGATGAAGTTGATGATGCAGAGGAATACCGCGCAGTATTCGAGGGACTTGAGCTTGGTACAGAAGCAACGCGCACACAGATTATTGATAATGCACGTTCGTCCGGATATATCCAACTGAAAAAGGATGTGTATACCATTCTCCCTGACGGTGAATTTTTAGTGGATTCCCTCGGAGCTATGGGCATCGGTATGGACAAATATAAGACCGCCGAGCTTGGTAAGGCGTTGAAGCGAGTTTATCGCGGCGAGCTTGGAATAAAGGGTGCCACGGAAATCGCCGAACGCGAGATATCCGATGTGTTCGCGCTTGCCAAAAGTGCGAACTCGACGGGTTTTGCCGGAGATATAATCGGCGTTTGTCCGCTATGCGGACGTGAGGTCATCCGCACACGGCGTGGGTACGGATGCAAAGGCTATAAAGAGGGCTGCAAGTTTACGATTTGGAGCACCATAGCGGGACGAAACATTTCCGTGATTGAAGCAAAAGCGCTTCTTAGCGACGGAAAGACGGAACTTCTTGATGGATTTATGTCGAAGAAAGGCACGCCGTTCAGTGCGAGATTAAAGCTTGATGGAGACAAGGTTAACTTCGAGTTTGATAACGCGCGTCCGCGTGCACTGCAGGCTCCACGTGAAGATGCTCCAAGCGGCAAGCCCATTGAGGGAATACCGATTGACTATTCGTT
>JAFQVU010000036.1 GCA_017407885.1 Clostridia bacterium | reverse complement strand
GCACGCATTTTACCGCGAAGCATAGTTGCGATAAAAAGAAGGAACGGAACCGCCGCAAAAATAATAAGTGTCAGCCAAATATCAATAGTTGCGAGATACAAAAATGCGGTAATTACCGATACACCCGAAATCAATATGTTTTCGGGACCGTGATGGGCAAGCTCGCTTATATCCATGAGGTCATTTGTCATTCGGGACATTATTTTTCCCGTCTCGTGATTGTCGTAGTAGCTGTACGGCAGTTTTTCGAGATGACGGAACATGTCCGAGCGCATCTCTGCCTGCATGCGAACACCCATAACGTGACCGTAATACTGTATAAAATAGTTAAGCAGCATGCGGACAACATACAAAAGAAGAAGCGCGAGTCCAAATATAACTATCATGCGATAGTTTTTATTCGGAATAAAATCATTAAGCATCGTTCGCGTAACCATCGGATAAACGATGCCGACAAGTGCGACCACAAGAGAAGCCAGCATGTCAAGTGTAAATATTCCGATATGCGGCTTATAATATGATAAAAAGCGTTTAAGCATTTGTTTTTACCTCCGTTTTCGTCCGTGTAAAGCAGTAATCAGCCGTCTCACACCATTTTCAAGCTGTTCCTTTTAGTAAGGTATTTAAATATTATACCGCCCTCAAACTTCAAGTTCAAGAGCGGTATGCACATCGTTACAAATTATTTACATTCTCATGCGCGGAGTAAAGACTCACCTTGACAAACCACGCCAAAATATGGTATAATTTTTGTAATATAACTACTGTTCCGAGGTCAATACATATGGCTAACAAATGCAATCAGCACCTGCGCGAAATGGCAGATACGTCCGCGCTCAAGCAATCTGTAATTCCGGTGTTTATATGCGATGACAAGCTTCTTGTAGCATCAAAAAGCATCGGTGCTTCAAAGCATTTCAAGCGCCCTGCGGTAAACGGAAGCGCGGCTCCGTACATAACCGAGGAAGCACGTCAAACAATTGATGATGAGAACATCACAGGATTCTGTACTCCGTTCAATACGGATCACGGTCAATCATACGCCATAATTACCAAGGGGTGCGCAAATGCGGAAAATTACCGAGCATTTATAATAGAACCGCAGATAATATTTCCGCCGTCCGCTGACGCATGGTACATGTCAGAAGCATTCAAAAATCTTGGCGCAGCGGTCACAGAGCTGCTTTGTACACCCGCAGCACAAATAAATCGACTTGAGCTTTGCTGTCTGCGAGTTTCAAGACTTTGCTCGTTTGCTTCAGCATCATCATATGCAAGCCGCACAGAGTTGCGGCGTAATCTCGAAACAATAATAGAGGAATGCGCCGTGCCGCTTAAGCTTATAGGCGGTCACGCAAATCTTCGCGATATCAGAGAAATTGGCATCCTTACTTACTGCACAAGTGAACAGATATATATGCTGACGACCTCCGTACTCGTAGCTGCCGTTCCGATATCGCATGATGGAAATGTTAATGTTACTTGCGATTATGACAGTACAAACGGTACGGTCAAAATAAGCCACACGATAAAACTGAGCAAAGAATACGGCTCGCCCATAAACAGTATTGACGAACTTATACATGCTGTTCCGCATTTGAGCTTGGAGCTTGCCGCGCTTAAAGACATGACATCACACTGCAAGATTGAATTTGACTGTAAAACAAAAGGCGATCAACTGACCGTTTTTTATCGAATCTATGCCGAAAGAACAACACGTGTGAATTTTTCGTCGGCAGGCATTCCAGAAACCGCCGGCAAATATATTCGCAAGCTTCTTGGAGATCTGTGTGATTTGGTTAAGTTTGAAGATTCAGAATAATGAACGCTGTTATTGTTCTCTGTTATCATCTATGCTGCTTCAGCATCTTTGCGCATAACGGACCGAGTGAATTGCAGTCGGATAAAAATGCGTATATTCGCTCAAGATTGTCCGTGTCGTACTCTACCTCTTTTGAATAATCCTTTGCCGAGGATCCCAGTTCTCCATCAAGCGAAGCAATCATTATGAGCGAAGCGGCGCAGAATTTAAGACACATCTCTTCGCCAAGTTCAAAATAATATCTAAAAACAAAATAAGCCGCAAGCTTTGCCATACGCTTGTCCGAAAATTCTCTCGGATTCGCATAAAATCGCTCCGCAAATCGCGCATCAAGCAGTTCGAGAGACGAATACAATTTGCAAAGCTCACTGTAAAGTGCATCATTGCTTTTTCCACACCCAAGCAGTGAGCAAAAGCGCTCGCCGAGCAATCCCTCGCCATTTGCAAGATAATCTATCAGCTTCATTTGCCTATCAAGCATTTCTTTTTCTTTTTGTGTCGGCTGATATTGATCCTCCTCAAATATAAAATCGCACGGCGATTCAAGCCACAGGCGCGCCGCTTCGGGACAGCAAAGACCTACACCCATCTCAATCAGATTTTCCGTTTCCGCGTAGAACCTCGGATGCTCGCGACATATATCACACAGCGAGTCCTCACCGAGACGGATTATTAATTCGCACAGATTGTCGCCGCGTAAAAACGGGCATCTTTCTCCCTCCAGACACAGGAGTATGCCGTCATCGAATTTCGTCAGATGCGAACGGACATAATCTCCGTTTTCACCCGGTATCATGCTATAATAATCCGCAGTTTGGGGATCGGCGTATATTTCCCATCCGGCACAGCAGGTATCACTGCATTTGCCGGCGATGCATTTGAATTTATCAAAGAATTCAGGCTTAATTATCATCTGTACAATCCCTCATTTATGTATTATCGCATACATTTTCATTATACTATACCAAAGAGGTAAAATCAATATCTTTGATAAAAGTTTTTATAGCAGCCGCAAATTCAGTTGATGCATATCGCTTTCGCGCTATTTATATGCCAAAATATTGTGATACTCCTTGACATTGGCGTTAATTTACAGTTTAATATATGTGTTATAATGTTTTAGTTTTTGGGAAGGATGTCCCGCGAATTTGAGCACTGATCATCGTGTGATCTTTTTGCATCGGGGCTTGGTGAATGATATGTTTGTTGTAAAAACCCATCCGCTTCATAAAATAGCCGACGAGAAATTTACACTCGCAGTTGTTGCGGCACGTCATAAGGATAAGCTCGTGTTCGTCCGCCGCCGCAGCTTTACAACATGGGAAATGCCCGGCGGTCACCGCGAGGGGGATGAATCCATACTCGACACTGCGAAGCGTGAGCTTTATGAGGAGACCGGTGCATCAATGTACCGTATTGTTCCGGTCTGCGCTTATACTGTCGATGAGGACGGATATGATAAACTGTACGGTGTACTGTTTGTCGCCGATATTTTCAAATTCGGAAATCTTCCCGAATCGGAAATCGGTGAGGTGCGCATGTTTGACACAGTGCCTACCGACCTTACTTTCCCGAAAATTCAGGCAAAACTTTCGATTATCTCGCTTCCTCACGAGCTTTGCGGGGGTATGGGTAAGGATATTTCCATTCGCCGCGCACAGCATATTGACATTGCAGATCTCTGCGAGCTTCACCGCCCCACATTTGTGAGCACCGGTGACGAGGATACAGATGAAATAATCAAGATCGAGCAGGACTTCCGTTTGCGTACTACCGAGCACCTGCTTCGCACTACCATAGAAAAGCCCAACCGTCATGTTTTTATCGCATATGACGGCATCCGTCCCGTCGGTTCATGCGAAATACGCTTGCTTTCCAAAACACACGATACCAACTTTGACGGTGCGGAAATTGAAAAGCTCACCATCGCCGAAACTCACCGCCGAAGCGGTATAGGACGTCACCTTACCGATTGCGCTGTCGAATATTTAAAGGGGATTGGCTGCACATACGCCGTAGTTTGGATTCCCTCTGCTGATGAACAGCTCTGCAAAATGACCGAAGCGCAGGGGTTTGCCTTCGACGGCACTCGCGAAATGACCGATACCGGCAGTAAGCTCCGCTTCCGCAAGTCGTTGGTTGATTGACCGCACTGACGAATACCGCTTTTCAGCAGCATTTCCCACACAATAGATGAACTTGAGCAATTTTGTCTTGAGTCTCTGCGACAGCTGTCACAGTGACGGCTGTCGCATTTTATTATAAACGCGTAAAGGACTGATTTTATGGACAGTAACCTTTCAAAATCGCACCGCAAGCATTTGATACAGCGGACCAGACGTAACTTAAAAAACCGTCGCCGCCTTGCTCCGACTGAGATAATTTTGATTGGCTTTATTTCACTTATTCTTGCAGGCACCCTCCTTCTTTCTTTGCCTGTATCATCCGCCGACGGAACATTCACCTCTCTTCGCTCTTCCCTTTTTACCGCGACAAGTGCGACCTGTGTTACCGGACTTATTGTTGAGGACACCGGCACACACTGGAACCTTTTCGGGCAGATAGTTATAATCACACTCATACAGATCGGCGGTCTCGGTTTTATGACAATGGCTGTCATGATGTCGATTTTTATAAAGCGGCAGATTACACCTCGTGAACGCCTGCTTGTAGCACAATCGCTCGGTTTGTCGGGTATCGGCGGTACTGTCAAGCTCGTGCGCCGAATACTTATCGGCACATTCACAATAGAGGGCACCGGCGCGGTAGTACTCGCAACGCAGTTCGTACCCATCTTCGGCTGGGCGAAAGGTATATATTACGGAATATTCCACTCCATTTCTGCTTTCTGTAACGCAGGCTTTGACGTGCTTGACGGCACGGCGGGCTACGGCGGCAATTTCAGCAGTTTTACAACGCTGAATGATAATTATATCATCGGCACAACGCTTATGCTGCTCGTTGTAATCGGCGGTATAGGCTTTATCATATGGGATGATATCGTAAACTTCGTTAAAGAGGGCAAAAAATTTTCTGTTTATTCTCGTTTTGTGGTCGGTGTTACTGCTGTGCTTATTATCGGCGGTACAATGCTTATCGCACTTTGCGAATGGAACAATCCCGACACAATAGGAAACATGTCCGCTGCGGACAAGCTGTTTCAGTGCCTATTTCAATCTATAACCACACGTACAGCGGGAATTGATATGATAAACAACGCCGCTATGACGGAATCATCAAAGCTTGTTTCAATGCTATTAATGTTTATCGGCGGCGCAAGCGGTTCTACCGCCGGCGGTATCAAGGTTGGCACGTTCGGCGTTGTCATATTCGCCGTGCTCGCTTTTGCAAAAGGCGAAAAAGAGCTTGTCATCAAGGGCCGCCGCATTCCGCACGAAACCGTAATCCGCGCGCTTACCGTCATCGGCATCGACCTTCTTGCTGTATTCATTACAACGCTTATAATCACTAACACAAGCGACGTTAGCATTATTGATGCACTTTACGAAGCATTCTCCGGAATAGCTACTGTCGGTCTCTCCCTCTCGATAACTCCCACGCTTTCACTTGCCGGACACATTGCAATAATAATGCTGATGTTTTTTGGACGTGTCGGAATACTGACCATAACCTATTCAATAATGTTAAAGCAGGCGCGAAAAAACAGCTGCATCACATATCCCGAAATCAATATGATGATCGGTTAAATGTTCTACAGAAAGGATTTTATCATGAAAAAAGCAAAAAAACGCAGTTTTTGTATAATCGGACTCGGACGTTTCGGGCAGACACTCGCCGTCAATCTTGCGAAAACCAATCATCAGGTTCTTGTTATAGATATTGACGAAGATATTATAAACGTAATGAGCGACACGGTGACAAACGCAGTTGTCGGAGATCCAACGAATGAGGCTGTACTTCATGCGGCAGGGGTGCATGAATATGACTGTGCAATCGTTGCTACAGCCGAAAATATCAATGACAGTATTTTGACCACGATTCTTCTCAAGGAAATGGGCATCAAGCAGGTCATCGCACGCGCAGGAAGTGAACAGCACGGACGTGTACTCGAAAAAATCG
>JAFQVU010000035.1 GCA_017407885.1 Clostridia bacterium | reverse complement strand
TTTTATCCCTTAACGTGAATTTCGTTCAATAATGAGCTTTGGGACACCTGCGATGTGCTGTAAAAAGCGACCGTCACCCCACAAACAATAATATATAAAAAACTACGGACTGCCCGAGGGGCAGTCCGTAGTTTTTTTATTTGCCGCAGCCGCAGTCCTTTATGACAGTGTTTGCATTGCAGTCACAGCCGTGCATCGTAGGCGCGCTTCTGCCGGGCGCAAACTCTTCAATCGGGAACGCCATTCTGCGAAAAGCATCGCAGGGACTGTTCGATTCCGCAGGCGCGCACTCCTTATCGGGTACGCTGAACTCAACCGCGTTCACAAGATACTGCTCGGGGCGCTCAATGCGGATAACCGAGAAGAATCCGAGTGAAACCGCGAGATAACGGTTTCCGTTATCATAAAGGTCACCGAACATATTGCTTACCGCCGTGGGGATATCCGCACACGAGCAGCAGCAGTGGCAGCAGCATGCTGTGGGTTCAACCACATTTGTGCTGAGCACAACGGGATCTACCGTCTCTACTACCGCAATCGGGAGATTGCTTCCCATCTCACCGCAGGTGGGCACAGAGCAGAAGCCGTCTGATGCGGCATTCGAGCGGAAAATATGCACCGATCCTTCGCCGCCGTAGAGAACTACGGACTTTTCTACTACTGCAAGACCAGTAAAGCACTGCGGCTTTCCGGGGCAAAGACATGCCTCAAGCTCAAGGCGTACATAGAAGCGCACCGTCACGCGATAAAAACCGCGGGAGAGCTGTACCGGCTCCACGGAAATTGTGGAGGAGCAGATCTGCGCCGATTTGGTACGGACCTGTGTGGTATGTTCAATGATACTCTGACCAAGCTCATCAAGGAATACACGTGTATCCTCAAAGCAATCACGGTCACGGCAGGAATCGAACACCTGGTAGGTATCAATCACAACGCCGCATCCATTTCCAAGATTACCGCGCTCGCGACCAAAGCAGCTGTTTCTGTTATCAGCCATTATAAATCCATCCTTCCTTGTAAATCATACTCATAGGCTTTGGACACAGCCATGCTGCCGTGTCCTCATTTTCATGATATGCACAAGGAATATATAATGTTCATCATCTTGCACGTTCAAGATGTTCTCTGACCTTCTGCCACATTTCCTCTGCCTCGGGGCAGCTTTCAATATATGTACGAATGCGCTCACTCAAGCCGCATACTCGGCATACTACATCCGCATTCGGCTCTGCAGGCGGCTTGAATTCGCCGGTTTTATGCGGTATTCCAAGATAGTCACAGCCATCAACACGGCGTCCGTTACGCCGAAATTCAAGGGTTAGATATTCTCCCGTTCCGGTACCGCTCGAGCCTTGAAGTCCAATCACTTCTCCGCACCGGACATAGTCACCCTCTTCAACAAACCGGCAGTCAAGACGCCCATATGTAACGGTAACACCGTCATGTCCCGTAAGAGTGACAACTGTGCCAAGTCTGTGCTCTCGTGAATGTATGTCGTTATTGCGTCCTGCCTTAAGTACAACTCCGTCCTCAAGTGCCACAACTTCTCTTGCGGAACCGTATACGGACGGTAGTCCTTCAAAGCACAGTATGCCGCTTGTCTGCTTTTTTCCAGTAGTACGTATGTCTGTAAGAACAAAGTGGTTTGATTTGTAAAGTCTCATTATATCACCTCATCAAAGTTTAGCATTTCTGAACTGTCAGGCGTAAAAAAACAGCGTGTAAACTCATTTTTATTTAATTCAAGATACTCCGCAATACAAATCATCTCATCCTGCTTAAATTCTCGTTCGCCATGCAATAAATGCAAAAATGCCGCTTCACTAAGTCCTATCTCGGCAGCAAGTTCCTTCTCACATCTTCGCTCAGCTATAAGCCTAATAAGGAATGATCTGTCAAATGATCTCACGTGTGTTTTCCCTCCGAAATCAGTTCAGAATTTCTGAACTAATTATAACATTTCCGCCAACCTATGTCAAGGCTTGTGCAGATTTTTACGATATTTTCGTATTTTTTTGTCAAAAGACTTGATTTCTGTCGAACGGTTGGTTATAATATTTATGTAAGTTTACAAATTCTGAACTCGCCAATATAAAAAATCCGTACAGCAATACCGCAGAAAGTGAGGTTCTTATATGTCAATCTTCAGCGAGCGCCTCAAAATCGCCATGGAAAGGCGCGGAATTACTCAGATACAGCTTTCCGCCTGCACCGAAATTCCTAAATCGGCTATCTCTCAATACCTCAGTGCACGCTTCAAGCCCAAGCAGGAGCGTGTCTATATACTCTCCCGTGCGCTTGACGTTGATCCTGCATGGCTTGTTGGGTATGACAGCAGGCAGAAAAAAAGCGCAAAATCCTCATCTGTCAAATTATCGGAGCATGAGCGCAGTCTCATTAACGCATATCGAACCCGTCCCGAGTTTAAAGAACGTATCGATGAAATTCTCAACACACCGACATATGATATTTTCCGTGCCGCAAAATCTCATGACGGCACCATTGCTCCAACGCATGAAGAAATATCCGAGGAGCGTCTGCGCCGCTTAAAAGATGCTCCTCAAACTGATGAGGATCTGTAATGTACGATTATTACGGTGTATACGCCTCGTGCCGAGATGCAGCGTGGAGATGTCAGATCGATTTCGATATGCGAAGACTTCCAATTAAACTGATCTCTGCAGCACAGCGTGCGGGAATACGTGTAAAGCGTAATTCCGAGGTCGGAGAGCTTCGGCGCGGAGAGGCAGGGGCAAGTATTTACACCGATGGTCAATGGATAATTGTTTATGATGACCGTTTACCTGCCTGCGAAGCACGAATGGTACTCGCTCATGAGCTTGGGCATATACTTCTCGGCCATGCCTATAAATATGCAGACTATCGATTCGACACCGGCAATAAAAAACTGAAGAGTGAGCGTGAAGCTGATATGTTCGCCATCCGTCTGCTTGCGCCTGCATGCGTACTTCATGAACTTGGTATTACCAAAGCTGCGGACATTGCTCTTTTATGTGATATCCCGTATTCGATTGCGACAGAACGCGCCAAACGCATGATGGTGCTTGAAGAACGCTCGCGTTTCTATCAAAGCGATCTCGAATGTAAAGTGCGGGATAAATTCAGCGAATTCATAGAAAACACACGGCACAGTATAAATGGAAGTTCTTTCACAATTAATGAATAAACCAATTTCTGCCGTCAATAATGTATTAAAACAATGAGCGGTGTGAAAGGAAGCTTTTGGTACGATATGGATTCGTATCGAAAGTTACGGTAATACAAATGTTAAAAGGCTGTCAGCGCAGGATCATTATGGTGAAGGATACAGGAAGCCAATATTTTGATTCGGCATATTTCGTAATAAAAAGCGATCTTCCGCAATCCTGCAAGGATTCCGATATGCTGTCCGAAGCACACAGAATGATTGATGCCTATACTAAAGAAAATCAAATCGGACAGCCGCAAATAATCTCTCATAAAAAGAGATCACGTACGGCTGTCAGGTGTTTTTTTGCCGCTGTCATTTTGTTAGCAGTCTTGTTTGCGGCTTTGATTGTTGTCAAAATACTGTCTTAATTACAGGTCGTCTGCATCCTGCACCGGACGCATATCCCGAGTATCCGCCGAGTTCATATAGATATACGGTATGTCTATCATCGGTTGTGCCTTTTTATCGGGATCTTTGTATATGCCCGTATAGCTTCCCTGTACATCGGTAGTCTTACCCGTATCGTGCCATGCAGCTATACACTGGGCAGCACGTTCAGACGGTTTTGTTTTATTTTTCATTTTAATTACCATGTCTTTGCAAGGCAAAGACTTCCTTGCTTGTTGATATTTTGTCGGTTTCGTATGCGAAATTGTCGGCGAAGCCGACAAAGACAAAAATTCGTTGCGTGAAATTTTTTCACGCCGTCGCTCCCTTTATAAAGCGTTATGCGGCATAAAAGCAAATGCCGTGTTATAAGTTTTACCGTCAGGACGAAAAATATTATTAACAATATATTCATACACGTAGGCTTATATATTTAACAAAATATTGATATAATAGTTAATGTTATATTTTGGTTCGTTGTTTCAGAGTGGCTTTTTTCGAATGTACGTTGTATTCGTTAATTTGCCGCGCCGATCGGAAATGTTATCGGTTGACCGTCCATAAGCCGTTAACTGCCACACCGCATCACGCGCCGCAAATAAAAAAGCTGCCATAAGATTCTTTTTTCGCGCCTATATTAGTCGCGGCTTGATTTTTATGCCCTGACTCCGAATTGCTATAACTTGGGTATTTAGATGTAAAATATTGGTTTTATTACATGATACTTACATATACATATGTATCAACCTACACGAAAGGATAGTGAATCTATGGCAAAAAGCAAAAATAATGCAAAACTTAAGATTATCCCTCTTGGCGGTCTTGGTGAGATAGGCAAAAACATTACCGCTCTCGAATATGAAAATGATATTATCGTCGTTGACTGCGGACTCGGTTTCCCCGATGACGACATGCTCGGCGTTGACCTTGTTATTCCCGACGTTTCTTATCTTGAAAAAAATCTTGATAAGGTTCGGGGCTTCGTTTTAACGCATGGACATGAAGACCACATCGGCGCACTTCCGTATGTACTCAAAACCGTGAACGCGCCGGTATACGGCACACGCCTTGCGGTCGGAATCGTTGCTAACAAGCTTACCGAGCACACGTTCAGCGAAAAGCCGCAGCTTAACGCGGTTGAGGCAGGCGATGTTGTAAAACTCGGTGTATTTTCGGTAGAATTTGTCCGCGTCAACCATTCCATAGCGGATGCATGCGCGCTTTCGATCAAAACACCGCACGGTATAATCTTCTTCTCGGGTGACTTCAAGCTTGACCTCACTCCCGTCGAGGGTAAAATAATGGATATTCCGCGCATCTCCGAGATAGGCAAGCAGGGCGTAACCATGCTTCTCTGCGAATCAACTAACGTAGAGCGCCCCGGATATACCCCATCTGAAAAGAAAGTCGGACGTTCTCTTGACGGAATCCTCATGCAGCATTCCGACAAGCGAGTTATCATCGCTACATTCTCCTCGAACGTACACCGCGTACAGCAGATAATCAACGCCAGCGCCGCGCACGGACGAAAGGTTGCAGTAACCGGCAGAAGCATGATAAACATCGTCAACACAGCAATTGAGCTTGGTTACATGAACGTACCCGATGGAACTCTTATCGACATCAATGAAATCAAGCGCTTCCGTGACAATCAGCTCACAATCATTACTACCGGAAGCCAAGGCGAACCGATGAGCGCGCTCCACAGAATGGCGTTTTCCGACCATGACAAGGTACAGCTCGGTCCAAACGACCTCGTCATAATCAGCGCCAACCCGATTCCCGGCAATGAAAAATTCATCGGAAATATAATCAACGAGCTTTTCCGCAAGGGCGTAAACGTGCTTTACGATGCACTCGCCGATGTACACGTATCGGGACACGCATGTCAGGAAGAATTAAAGCTGATGCACGCGCTTACAAAGCCTAAATATTTTATGCCGGTGCACGGAGAGCATCGTCATCTTATAACACACAAGAACCTCGCTGTTGAAATGGGAATGCAGGAAAATCATATCTTCATTCCCGAAATCGGCAAGGTGCTCGAGATTGACCGCGACGGCGCGCGCTGGGGCGGTACTGTACCGAGCGGAAAGATACTTGTTGACGGTTACGGTGTCGGAGACGTAGGCAATATCGTTCTGCGTGACCGCCGTCATCTCTCGCAGGACGGCATCATCGTGGTTGTTGCAACTGTCGATATAAATGAACGTCTGCTTTTGTCGGGACCGGATATCATCTCACGCGGATTCGTATATGTGCGAGAGGCAGAAGAGCTTCTTGAAGAGGCACGCACGATTGCACGTGATGCCCTGCTTGACTGTCTTGACAAAAACATCACCGACTGGGCAGAGCTTAAGGGCTGCGTAAAGGATGACCTTTCAAAATTCCTTTACCAAAAGACCAAGCGCAAACCGATGATATTACCGGTAGTTATGAATATATAACAACGCGGCAAACGATAAATCACTGTAATAAAAACGCTGTATGCTTTTATCTGCATACAGCGTTTTTGCGTATTATAATTTTTCTCTGAACTGCCCCGAATGAAGTTTTGAGTACATACCGCCGAGCGCGACAAGCTCATCGTGAGTACCCTGCTCGATTATTTTACCTTCGGCAAGAACCGCGATTTCATCCGCATTTTTGATAGTCGATAGGCGGTGCGCCACAACTATCGTCGTGCGTCCACGGCAAAGTTCATCAAGTGCCTGCTGAATCATTATTTCCGTTGTATTGTCAAGCGCACTTGTCGCCTCGTCGAGTATAAGTATAGCCGGATTTTTAAGGAATACGCGTGCTATGGAAAGTCTCTGCTTCTGACCGCCCGAAAGACGTACTCCGCGCTCACCGATAACCGTTTCGTAGCCTTCATCGAGCGTCATTATCCATTCGTGGATATTTGCACGCTTTGCCGCCTCGATAACCTCTTCCTCTGTAGCATCGAGTCTGCCGTAAAGGATGTTCTCGCGTATCGATGCATTGAAAAGATAGATATCCTGCTGGACTATGCCGATATTGCGGCGGAGTGACTCCGCGGTTATTTTGTGTATATCCCGTTCGTCAATGAGAATCTCCCCCGATTCAATATTGTAAAAATGCGGGATTAGGTGGCAGATTGTTGTCTTTCCACCGCCCGACGGACCGACCAGAGCGAAGGTCTTACCTTTCTCAATCGACAGACTAACATTATGAAGAACATCGTGCTCGCCGTCATACGCATATGTGACATTTTTAAACTCGATTTTGCCCTCTGCCCTGCCGATGTCAATGGCATCCGGAGCATCTTTCTCCGGCTCGGCATCAATTATTTCGAGGAATCTCTCAAAGCCGGTAACACCGTTCTGATACTGCTCCATGAAGTTTATCATCGTCATGACCGGCGTGATAAATACGCCTACCGATACCATAAATGTCGTATAGTCCGCGAACTCAATCCTTCCAGCATACAGAAAAAGTCCGCCGGCGATGAGCACGATAACATTGAAAATATCGGTGATGAACGAGGTCGCCGAATGGAACTGTCCCATCGCCTTATACGCCTTACGTCTGGCTTCGACGAATTCATGGTTTCCCTCTTCAAATTTTTCCTGCTCGCGCTCGGCGTTGGTAAATGCCTTTGTCACGCGAATACCAGAAATCGAGCTTTCGAGAGATGCGTTGATTACCGCAACCGACTGACGGCTTGCTAAAAATGCCGCACGCATTTTA
>JAFQVU010000034.1 GCA_017407885.1 Clostridia bacterium | reverse complement strand
CTGCTCGTGACCGTTCGGGAGCACAACTCTCTTCTTGGTCATCTTGCCCTCAGCATCGTAGTAATACTTAACGGTATTGACGATAACCTTAGATGTTACGATTTCGCCATTCAGCTCGATATCTGCCTCTGTAGCGCGGATAATTTTTCCTTCCTCGTACTCATAATTATACTCTTTTTCGGCAGTTATGTCAATAGAACGGACGATATTACCCTCACCGTCGTAGACATATTTATATCGGGCGGTTTCGACACCGTTCGCGTTGAGCCAATGCTCACCTACCATCTGACCGATCGCGTTATAGATTGCTTTCATGGTATCGCCGTTGGCATACTTCATTTCCTTCAGTCTGCCGTTGCCGTTCTTGTAGGTGTACTGAATGAGCTTTTCGGTCTTGCCATCAATGCCGATAGATTCAAGGTTGTGGAATGCATTGTATGCAAGCGCATACTTCATGCCGTCACCGCGGTGGATCTCGGTCATATTATCGAAGGTATCGTAAGTGTAGGAAACGTTGGCAAGCTCGGTTCCGTCTGCCTTCTTGCTGGTAACCTTGGTGGTTCTGCCCGAGTCATCATATTCATATGCGGTCTTATTGCCAAGTCGGTCGGTTACTTCCTCGTTACGGGAGGTATCGCCGCTAACCTTGTAGGTGGTCTTGTACCCGCGTGCATCGGTTTCCTCAACAAGATTGTTGCCTGCGTCATTTCCATCCATAGAGCCATCCTCATTGAACTTGAAGGCACGGTAGATCGTACCAAAGTCACCGTCGGTAAAGGTGGTTTCGGTCAAAGCGTTGCCATAGTTGTCCTTTGCCTCTTCGAAGGCAGTCTTGGCATCGGTGCTTTCCTCAACTGCAGCATTTGAAGCTTCGGTGCTTTGTGCAACGGTGTTTGCATCATCGGTATTAAAATCGCCGGAGCTAAGACCGGTTTCAAGGCTGTTTCTAACAAGCTGGATATCATCAAAGTATGCGTCGCCGCTATTGTAGCCGTAGTCACAGTATACGCACAGATATTCAATTTCCTTGCATTGCTGCTTGGCAAACTGTACGGATGCAAATTGCCATTCATCGGTACAGGGGGAGAAGTCCGCCGTGTGGTTCTCGGTCTCTTTTACCCCCGTATATTTGATTTCTGCACGAAGTCTGAAGCGGGGTGCTTCTTCAATGTCTGCTCTTTCGTGATTCGGGATCGCCTTGCCCTTTGCCCAACCGGAGAGTGTAAAGGTTTCTCGCGTGAAAATGTCGGTACGAACGACAGGCGCCTGATATGCCTCGATAGGCTCATTGATATTGCCATTTAAAACGAGAGAGTTGCTCATATTAAAGCGAGTAGCGGAAGAATAATCCATTCCACCTGTTTTGCATGTCCATCCCGAAGTGCCACGCTCAAAGTTGCCGTTTTCCAGCATATTATAAGCGTTTGCATAAGGATTGTTTTCAAGCTGTGCAGCGTCTGCGTAGACAGTACCCTTGCCGTTTGCGAGGATCTGAACCTGTACGCTTTGCGCGGCTTTGAGCTCGAAGGGAACGATCAGGCGGGTATATTCGCTGTCGTACTTTACAAGACGCTCGCTGATGCCGAGAACGTTTCCGGCGGTATCGGTTACACGGATGTAAGCACCCGCATCGGTTCCGCTGAATGCGGAGAGCACACGGAGATATGCGGAGAAGGTGTATTGACCTGCAGGCAGGGTATTGGTTACCTGGTATACGCCGTTTTCGCTGCAATCTGCATTGTGGGACTGCATGCGAAGGAGCTTTTTGCCAAACTTAGCATGGGATTCATAATCATAATCCTTAATACTGAGCTCGCCGCAGTTAGCAGGCATTTCGGACCAAGCGGCAAGAGATTCAAAGCTATGATCGGCGAGAAGATTGTTGATATTGCTCACAATTCCCGCGCCGCCGTCGCCCGAATGAGGATTGATTCCGCTTTCCTCACCGTCACCGCCAACCTTGCCGGTATCGGTGGAGTACACGTACTCGCTGGCGATATTGCCGTCATGATCAAAGGTGTATGTAGTCGTGATGACGTTGTCAGCGGTCTCGCCCTCGTCTGCATCCTTTTGCTCGGTGGTGGTTACAAGTGTTCTTGCGGCTGCCACGGAGTAGGAATAGGTGGAGCTTGCACCACAAACAGAGTCATTGGAGCCGTATTCGGTCACGCTTGCGAGTCGGTCACCCTCAAAGGTGTATGCAACCTTGTAGGCCTGAAGTCCTTCTGCATCTCGAAGCGTAACGCTTGCGGGTTTGTTTGAGGAGTAAGCGATTTCCACGCGCTTGCCGTCGGGGTAATAAATGCCGGTGAGCAGATCATCGGTATAGGTGTAGGTGATGCGCGTACCGTCCGGAGCCGCAATAGAAGTGAGCTGACCATCAGAGTT
>JAFQVU010000005.1 GCA_017407885.1 Clostridia bacterium | reverse complement strand
CGGTTCACTTTGCTTTGAGAAAGGCTCTCGCATTGACTGTGTGCAGGATACGGGCGAAATGATGCTTTCGTTTGTCGTTGATACCGAAGCTCTCCAAAATGATCTCAACGAGGACGGCGGCGAGCTTAAAATAAGCTATTGCATGGAATTCCGCGGCAGTCCCGTACAGCGCTCACTCATGCATATATCGGTGACTGCCTCATGAGCACTGCCGCAAAAAAAACAATAAGCGCCGCACAATTTAGGGGCGAATTCAAGCGAATTAAACCCGGTGCATATCTTTTCTACGGAAGCGAAAATTTCATTAAGCTGCGCGAGCTTCAATCCTTGCGTGAGCGAATATGTGCGGACGAAAATTTTGAAGTGTTTAACCATTTTGTATTTACGCGCGACAATTACAGTGCCGACGCACTTTACTCGGCGGTAATGTCGATGCCGATGATGAGCGAATTCAAGCTTGTCGAGATATACGAGCTTCCGTTTGGCGAGTATCGCAAAAAAGAGGATACAGAGGGACTTGAATCTGCACTTGCCGCCGCCGCGGACAGCGAGGATACGGTACTTATTATATATACTACCCCAGAGAATTTTGATCCCGGGGATGCAAAATCACCGTCGACGATGATGAAGCTTTTTTCAAAGTATGCAACGCCGGTTGAGTTTGCGCATGAATCCACGGGACGTATCGTACAGTGGGTGCAAAAGCATTTCGCCGCGGATAAAATAATCGCCGAGCCGATGGAGTGCAACTACCTTGTGGAAATGGTAGGACACGACATGACCACGCTTTCAGGCGAGATATCGAAGCTTTGCGCGTATCTGCACCAAAAGGAGCGCGACAAGCTTCTGAAAGTAGACATAGAGCTTATTTGTCCGCACAACAAGGAAATCGGAGCATTTGAATTCGCGGATGCGATACTTGATGGGAACAATGAAAAGGCGTTCTATATCCTCGGTGATATGAAGATGAAGAATGAGCCGGTGCCGGTAATACTCGGCAGTATCATTAAAATTTACACGGACCTTTATTCGCTCAAGCTTTGTCTTGATGCCGGTGTATCGTCCGACGATGCGGCGAAGAGAATAGGTCTTCACCCATATGTCGCTAAGATGCGTATGGCGAAAGCTAAATCATGTGATAGGCAGGCACTTGATGCTATAATTGAGCTTTGCGCGGGTACGGATGCGGCGCTTAAATCGAGTGCGCTTGATGATTATATTTTGCTTGAGCGCTTGATAGTTCAGGCATCACAATATCGAAGAAGGAAAGTTTTTTAAGTTGAGTGACAAATTAAAGATAGATATTCCCATTGCAGTCGAAGGTAAGTACGATAAGATAAAGGTAGCCTCGGTTGCCGATGCGCACATTATAACGACTGACGGATTCGGCGTATTTGCGTCCGAAGAAAAAACGGCGCTCATACGTCGCCTTGCCGAGCCTCGCGGTATAATTGTGTTCACCGATTCCGACGGCGCTGGGCTTGTCATACGTAATTATTTCAACCGAGTTCTAAAAAAGGACAAGCTGTACCACTTGTACATTCCGCAGATCGAGGGTAAGGAAAAACGAAAAAAATCTCCTTCTAAAGAGGGCATACTTGGCGTAGAGGGGATGGATACCGAGCTTATAAGGTCGCTTCTTTTACCGTTTGCAAGCGGAAGTGAGGTTAAAAACACATGTGAAATCACCAAAACCGATTTTTTTTCGGATGGTATTTCGGGCAGAGACGAATCCGCAAAGAAACGCGCGAGACTTTGCCGATATCTCTCGCTTCCCGATAATATGTCGGCAAACGCACTGCTTGCGGCGATTAATTTGCTCGGCGAAGCGGATAAATACAAGGAGTTTTTGAAACATGACAGAGAAGATTAAAGAGCTGTTTATAAAATACCGCGAGCTTATCATGTACATCATATTCGGCGGACTTACCACGGTAGTCAGCTTCGTTTCGTACTATGGCTTCCTTTGGATGGGGATGCACTATATCGCCGCACAGGCATTGTCATGGGTGCTTGCGGTCGTATTCGCGTTTGTTGTTAATAAGATATTTGTCTTTGAAGACCGCGATAATTCTCCGGCGGCGCTTTTTCGACAGATATGGCAGTTTGTCAGTGTGAGAATTGCATCGGGTGTCCTTGAAACTGCACTTTTATGGCTGCTTGTTGATATTCTTGGCTTAGGAGAGGGAATCGCAAAGATTCCGGTTGCGGTTTTGACTGTAGTCATCAACTATATTGCATCAAAACTGCTTATTTTCAGAAAAAAGAGATAATTTTGAGGTGAAAAACCAATGAAGCTGAAGTTTACTGTTGAGGGCATGAGCTGTGCCGCTT
>JAFQVU010000033.1 GCA_017407885.1 Clostridia bacterium | reverse complement strand
CTCGACGTTTCGTCCTGCGATGCATATCCCTGCTTCACCTACAAGATCATGGCTCAGTACGGCGGCCTCAAGGCTTCTCTCAACGACGTACAGTGGAAGTATTACAAGCCCGAGGAAGCTCCCGAACAGCACCTCATCCGCGAACCTCTTCAGGGTCCCAACGGCGACCCGATCTACTGCGGCGAAAAGCTCACATGGTACGAAGAAAGCTGGTCCGCAAAGGACAGCGGCGCGTTCACCACTGCGGTTGACGCTTACTACACCATGATTTATAACTACCTCGAAAACGGCGAACCGATGGAAATCATGCCGTATCAGGTACGTCAGCAGATGGCAGTCGCAGACCTCGCTCACAAGCAGAATCCGCTGCCCACCATTGACTGAGAGTATTAAGGAGAAATAACAAATGTACAGAGTAGGTATTCTCGGAACGGAAAATTCCCATGCAGCCGCTTTTACCAAGATCCTCAATTCTGCCGAAAGCATTTATGATGATTTTCAGGTAGTGGCACTCTACGGCATTGACAACGCCACAAGCGAAGCCATTGCAAATACATACCCGGATCAGAAGTTCACAATCTGCAATTCCCCCGAAGAGATGGTTGACCTCGTTGACTGCGCTATGATCACCGCACGTCACGGCAAGTACCACAAGCCCTTCGCTATGCCCTTCATCAAGGCAGGCAAGCCGGTATTCATCGACAAGCCCTTCACCATCTCGAATGATGATGCAAAGGAGCTGCTCGATACCGCTGAGGCTATGGGCGTTCCTGTAAACGGCGGCACAGGCTGCAAGTACGTTCAGGATTTCGTTGATTTCAAGGCTGAAATGCGCGACCCGGCTATCGGCACTTTAAAGAACGCCGTTATGACCTTCGCCGCTGACATCCACAGCGAGTACGGCGGATTCTACTTCTACGGCGCACATCTGGCAGAAATGGCTCTCAACGCCTTCGGTTTCAATCCGACTTCCGTTACCGCGTACTTAAAGAACGACTATCTGTCTGCGGTTCTGCGCTACGATGAGCTGGATGTATACCTGTCCTTTGCAAAGAGCTACACCGCAATCGCATACGGCGACAAGAGCTATGTTTTCAAGACCATCAAGCTCGACAACATCTACGATTACGAGATGGCTCACTTCACCGAAATGGTTCGCACCGGCAAGTCTCCGATGGAAAGAGTTGAGCTTGAAATGACCGTTAAGCTGCTCAACGCCATCGAACAGTCTCTTAAGATCGGCAGTCTGCCCGTGGCACTTTAATGCCGAATCGACAGTAAAGTAAATGTATCTTATTCATTTGACATAATCTTATGAATACATAAACAAAACATGGGAGATGCCCGATTTAAGCGGCATCTCCCATATTGTATTTTTATTCAAGATCCAGATTGTATGTCAGAACACCCTTCGCAGGGTACTTTCCCGCGGCAACATCAAGACCGCTCATGATAGTCTTTCTCGAGATCGCACCGATAATAAGGCGCGGTACATGGTGGAGATATTCAAGTAAATAAGGATTACCGAAGTGTATGAACGTTGAAATTTTGTTTGTCACCTGAAGTGCATCGGTAAGCGAAAGGAAACGGGGAGTGAAGCACTCAAAGCCTATATTTATAGCTGTTTTGAAGAATGTTATAAAAATACTGGTATTAGTGGATTTTATTAATAATATTTTTATCGTGTTTTTTGTAGACATTAATTTTTTGTTATGCTAAACTTTTAATTAG
>JAFQVU010000032.1 GCA_017407885.1 Clostridia bacterium | reverse complement strand
GGTTGAGGGAACGTGCACGGAATGCCGCGATAGCGTCCTTGTCAACCATTTCCTTGAGGTCATCGTAATCCCAAGCCTCGATCTTCTGGATCTCGTGGGAGGTACGGAAACCGTCGAAGAAGTTGAGAACCGGAACACGACCCTTGATGGTTGCGAGGTGAGCAACAGCGCCGAGGTCCATAACTTCCTGAGGATTGGACTCAGCCATCATTGCAAAACCGGTCTGACGGCAAGCGTAAACGTCAGAGTGGTCGCCGAAGATGTTCAGCGCGTGGGATGCAACGCAGCGTGCGGAAACGTGGATAACGCAGGGAAGAAGCTCCCCTGCGATCTTATACATGTTCGGGATCATTAGAAGAAGACCCTGAGATGCGGTGTAAGTAGTAGTAAGAGCACCGGATGCGAGCGAGCCGTGTACGGCACCTGCGGCACCAGCCTCAGACTGCATCTCAACGACCTTTACAGTATCACCCATGATGTTCTGCAGACCGCCAGCCGACCAAGTATCGGTTACGTCAGCCATAACAGAAGAAGGAGTGATGGGGTAGATAGCGGCAACTTCCGTGAACGCATACGAAGCGTGCGCGGCAGCTGTGTTACCATCCATGGAAATTTTCTTTCTTGCCATGTTGGAAATCCTCCTATAAAAAATAAAATTTTAGACATTTTTATGCGAAACATGCCAAATTTTCATGTTTAGGCACACGAAAAGGAAGGCGCAGTAACGCCACGATAATATTATACCGCACATTTTGCGAAATGTAAAGATGAAAAATGATGAAAGTTGTGAACAATTTTGGAATGTTTTTATATATTATAAGGAATATAACAGAAAAAAGGTCACATTGGCGGCGAAACGGCAGATTTTCACTCGTTTTCCGCTGTGCCGATTTCCTTTTCCATTGCTTCGCGCACGGTTTTTATTTTGTCTGGGGTTATTTTGCCCTTGGTTTTCTCAAAATACGCCACGGCGTTGCGTGCCATGAGGAGTATCTGGTTATTCAGCGTCCGTCCCTCGCTGTTTGCGACGTAGTATAGCTTTTCAAGCAGGTCGTCCGCCATGCGAACGGGGATATTCTTTTGGTTTTTCATGGTGTGGTCTCCTTTATGTGTGTTTTTTTGTTGAGGAGTTGCATTCAATTTTTTAAAATTACGTTCTGCTGTATCAAATTTACCAACGGCGGGCGGAATTTTCCACAACCGCAGTTGTGGAAAATGTGGACAAGTACCGCGCGGTTTTATCGCAAAAATGATGAGTTTTTCAACCGTTTCCACAAGGTTTTCCACAGAATGTGCGCAAAATGCCCTGCCTCGGTACGGTTTTTCCACAAGCTTGTCCATACATATGTGGGAATTTTTGTCAATTAAAATACTTGCGGTCAAGCGAACGAAGCTGTATCGCTTCGGCGATATGAATGGTCTTTATTTGCTCGCTTCCGGCGAGATCGGCAATCGTCCGTGCAACACGCAGAAGTCGGTCGTAACCTCGCGCGGAAAGGCCCATTTTGTCATACGCTTTGCGCAGGAGCACCGATGCATCGTTAGTAAGACTGCAAAATTTTGCGAGATGCTTTGTTGACATATCGGCGTTTTTGTGTATCATCGGGATGGATGCATCCTCTGCGGATGCCGCGGCGAATCGATCTTGTGCAAACTTGCGCGCTTTATTAACGCGCTCGCGTACCTCGGCAGAGGTTTCGCTCCTCGTAGGAATCGACAGCTCATCATACGTCAGCGACGACACCTCGACCTGCAGATCAATGCGGTCAAGTAAAGGTCCGCTGATTTTCGACAGATATTTCTTGATATCCTCAGGCTTGCAGGTGCATTTGCGTGTCGGATGCCCGAAGTAACCGCACTTGCAAGGATTCATCGCCGCGACAAGCATAAATGAACAGGGGTATGTGACCTTGCCGCTCGTGCGCGTTATCGTTACCTTGCCGTCTTCAAGGGGTTGGCGTAGAGATTCCGTTACCATTTTGTTGAATTCGGGAAGCTCGTCGAGGAACAGCACGCCGTTGTGCGCGAGGGAGATTTCGCCCGGCTGGGGATTGCTGCCGCCGCCGACGAGACTCGGTGCGGACATAGTATGATGGGGCGAGCGGAACGGGCGAGTGCTTACAATTGATATGCCCTCGTTAAGCTTGCCGACAATTGAGTGTATCTTAGATGTTTCGAGCGCCTCGTCAAAGGTAAGCTCGGGCAGTATCGTGGGAATCCGCTTGGCGAGCATACTTTTGCCCGTACCGGGCGGGCCTATCATGAGTATGTTGTGACCGCCCGCAGCTGCAATTTCCAATGCACGCTTGACTTTTTCCTGCCCCTTTACATCGGACAGATCGTATGTGGATTCTCCCGATGCGGCGATAAAACGACTTCGTTCAAAGCGAGTCGGAGACATTTGCACCTCGCCGCAGAGATGGCGGTAAAGCGTCATCAGATCAGGCACACCGTATACGTTTACGCTGTCAACCACCGACGCTTCTTTAGCGTTGGCAAGAGGCACGAAAACCTCGGTGAGCCCGGCATCGCGTGCGGCAAGTGTCATGCACAGAACACCTTTTGCCTCTCGCAGTGCGCCCGTCATCGAAAGCTCGCCGATGAAACAGCATTTGGAAAGGTCGATTTTTTCGGGGAGCATGTAGTTCGACTGCATGATGCCGACGGTCATGGCAAGGTCATAGGCAGAGCCTTCTTTTTTGCGGTCAGCAGGCGCTAAATTGATAGTCAGCGCGGTTTCGGGGAACGCGAAGCCGTTATTTTCGAGCGCGGCGATCATTCGTTCCTTGGATTCTTTTATTGCAGGACCGGGCAGTCCAATTATCTCGAACTGCGGCATTTTCTCCTGGGAGTTACATTCAACGGTGACGGTAAATCCGTCAATACCGGCAAGACCGGCGGAATATACTATTGATAGCATGCGTATGTCCTTTCAAGCGTCAGCGGACTCGAACTTTTGTTCTGTTTTCTATATTTTACCACATATCATGAGAAATTTCAATACGTTTTTTGAAATTTTCATTTTTACTTATATGTGGCGCAACTGAAAACAAGCCGTCTGCAATAAGCAGACGGCTTGCCAGATTTTATGCGCGGAGTGTTATACCGAGTTCTTTTTCGAGCAGAGTGAGTATCTTCTTTGATGTCTTGTCTGCTTCTTCGTCGGTCAATGTGCGGTCGGGGGCGCGGAGTATAACGCTGAATGCCACGCTCTTCTTGCCCTCGCCAAGCTGTTTGCCGCGGTAAACGTCGAACAGCTTAACGTCCTCAACCAGCTTGCCGCCTGCCTTTTTCATTACCGCTTCAATTGCACCGACCTCAAGCTCGTCATCGCAGACAAACGCAAAGTCACGTGTGGTTGCCGGGAATTTCGGCAGTGCCTTGAACTGCTTGTCAAGGCTTGCCTTGGCGAACAGATTCTCGAAATCGAGGTCAGCGATATATACAGGTACGTCGATCTCATATCCTGCAGATACAGACGGATGTACCTCGCCGAGTGTTCCGAGAACGGTGCCGTCAGCGCATACAAGGCGCGCACAGCGTCCGGGATGGAACGCCGCATCGCTTCTTTCGGCAACATAAGCGGCATCGGTGATGCCTGCCTTGTCAAGGAGCTTGTCAACCATGCCCTTTAAGGTGTAGAAATCACCGTCGCGGAAGAAGCCGATCGTTATACGGCGGCGTTCCTCGGGGAGCTTCTTCGGATCCTCGTCGGGGATATAGATCTTCGCCATCTCGTAAAGCGCGGTCTTGCCTGCGTGGTAATTGTTGTTGCGCGCGAGCACCTCAAGCATCGAGGGGATCGCGGTGGTACGCATTACGCTGGTATCCTCGCCGAGCGGATTCGAGATAACTATCGACTTGCGGCGCGGATCGTTATCCGCCATTGCAATCTTGTCATAGAACTTCGGGCTGATGAACGAGAAGGTCTCGCACTCGTAAAGTCCCATTGCACAGAGAGTGTCGGCGAGGAGCAGCTCGAACTTCTGCATGGGGGTACGACTGCCCGATGTGATCGGGGTTACGAACTTGGTCGACTGTATGGTGTCGTAGCCGTAGATACGGAGTATCTCCTCGGCGATATCGTTCATACAGCGGCAGTCTGCACGGAAGGACGGAACGGTGAGCGTGTCGCCGTCGACCTTGAATTCGAGCTTTGTGAGGACGTTTTTCATGTAGTCCGCGCTCACATCAAGTCCGAGGAATGCGTTGATGCGCTCGGCATCGAGCTTCATCGTGAACGGCTCTTCCTTGCCCTTGTAAACATCGATTGTGCCGTCAACTACCTCGCCTGCACCGAGCAGAGTGATAAGCTCGCACGCGCGGTCAAGCGCCGGCATGGTGTTCTCGGGGTCAAGTCCCTTTTCAAAACGTCCCGAGGATTCGGTACGCATACCTTGACTCTTTGCTGTCACGCGGACCGAGCTTCCGAGGAAGTTTGCGGACTCGAAAACGACTGTCTTGGTGTCGTCCTTTATCTCGCTGTTCGCACCGCCCATAACGCCTGCAAGAGCAACGGCTTTCTTCGCATCAGCGATAACGAGGTTGGTGGAATTAAGGGTGTGGTCGATATCGTCAAGCGACTTAAATACCTCGCCGTCAGCGGCGTTTCTTACGATGATCTGCGAGCCGTCAAGGCAGGTGTAGTCGAATGCGTGCATCGGCTGACCGTATTCGAGCATGACGTAGTTTGTGATATCAACGATATTGTTGATGGGGCGAACGCCCGAAGCGCGCAGTCTCATGCGAAGCCAGAGCGGAGACGGCTCGATCTTTACGTTCTTGACAACACGCGCGGTGTAACGCGGACAAAGCTCGGCATTCTTGACGTCAACCGAGAGGTAATTTTCAATCTTGTCACCGTCATTTTTGTAGGTGACAACGGGAGCTGTCGGCTTGAACTCGCGGTCAAACGAAACTGCGGTCTCGCGCGCAAGTCCGAGAACGGAAAGACAGTCAGGGCGGTTCGAGGTGATCTCGAATTCAACCACGGTGTCGGAAAGCTTCAAAACGTCGTGGATGTCGTCGCCGGGCTTGCAGTCGATGCCATCCATGATGAAGATGCCGTCCTCGATAGCGCCGGGCATATCGTGAGTTGTTAAGTTAAGCTCGCCAATCGAGCAGAGCATACCGTTAGAGGGTACGCCGCGAAGTTTGCCTGCTTTGATATTAATACCGCCGGGGAGCTTTGACGGTGCCTTGGCAACGGGAACCATCGCGCCTGCAAATACATTCTGCGCACCAGTAACAATCTGCACCGGAGCATCCTCGCCGATGTCTATCTGGCAGATCCAGAGGTGGTCGGAATCGGGGTGGCGTTCGAGCGAAATAACCTTGCCCGCAACGACGTTTTCGATGTCCTCACCGAGAATTTCATATCCTTCGACCTTCGATCCGGTAGCGGTCAGACGGTCGCAGTATTCCTTGGGGGTGATGCCGTCGAGATCGACGTAATCGCGCGCCCATTCAAGTGATAAATTCATTATTATCTGTCCTCCCTATATTATTAAAACTGATCGAGGAAGCGTACGTCATTTTCATAGAGGTAGCGCATATCGTCGATACCGTATTTGATCATCGTGATGCGCTCAACGCCCATACCGAATGCAAATCCGCTGTATTCGTCGGGGTCGATGTTGCATCCGCGAAGTACGTTCGGGTGAACCATACCTGCGCCGAGGATTTCGATCCAACCCTCGCCCTTGCAGAGCTTACAGCCCTTGCCGCCGCACACGAAGCAGGAAACATCAACCTCGGCTGACGGCTCGGTGAACGGGAAATGGTGCGGTCTGAAACGGATCTGCGTCTGCTCGCCGAACATGGTCTTTGCGAAGGTCTCAAGTGTACCCTTAAGGTCGCCCATTGTGATTCCCTTGTCAACGACAAGTCCCTCGAGCTGATGGAAAAGGGGCGAGTGCGATGCGTCAACCGCATCGGAGCGGTAAACACGTCCGGGGGAGATTATGCGTATCGGGGGGCGCTGCTTCTCCATTGTGCGAACCTGCACGGGAGAGGTCTGTGAACGGAGCAGGATGTTTTCGGTGATGTAGAAGGTGTCCTGCGTGTCGCGCGCCGGGTGATTTTCGGGGATGTTCAGTGCCTGGAAGTTGTAGTAGTCATACTCCACCTCGGGGCCTTCGACAATTGAGAATCCCATACCGATGAAGATGTCCTCCATATCCTTTTGCACCTGCGCGAGAGGGTGACGCTTGCCGATTTCGGGAGCTTTACCGGGCATTGTGACGTCAAGACGCTCCTCTTCGAGCTTCTTTGCGAGAGCCGCGGTCTTCTGTGCCTCCGATTTCTCGGCGATTGCGTTTTCGATGTACTCACGTACATCGTTTGCGAGCTGTCCGATTACGGGACGCTCCTCTGCGGTGAGTTGACCCATTCCGCGAAGCACCGCGGTAAGCTCACCCTTCTTTCCGAGGAAGCGTATACGAAGCGCTTCAAGGTCGGCATCGGGCGCTGAAAGCTCCGCGAGCGCCGCCGCACGGATTTCTTCAAGTTTTTGTTTCATGACGGTCTGTCCTTTCTTAGAAATATAGTATGGTGAGGTACCGGCAACAAAAAAGCCGCCCGTCCTCGAAAAAACAAGGACGAAGCGGCATATTTTCATATGCGTTTCCGCGGTACCACCTTAATTTATTGCCTGATTTACCAAGCAATACACTCGGCGACACTGTAACGGCTGTCAACCGCCCGCACCTACAAGTGCATTGCACGTTCAGCGAGGGTGCTCGGGAGCGAAACGTCTGCAAGTCACGGACGCGACCGCTTACAGCCATGTAAAAACAAGGCGGTCGTCTCTGGGCATCCGACACCGACCTGCGACAAACTCCTTCATCGCATTTATATCAGTATACCACAGTTTTTCTCCAATTGCAAGGGGGTACGGCGAAATTTTTTACACGAATCGTTAAAAATCAGCTTTTCGGATTGTTCAGTTAGCTTTTTTGGTGATTTCCCATGCTGTTTTTGAATCGGTAAGACCGTTTCGCATCAGCATCATTAGGACGGAATCAAGCGAGGTTTGTGGATCGCACCAAATATCCGGCGCAATGCCAATATCGTCTCTGTTCTGATAATCGTCGAGGAAATACATAGTCGTGCCCATCATATAGGAAACGCCCGAATTCGGCAGGGAGAGAAACATAAATCCGCCGCAGCAGAAGGTGCGTCCGTCCGTCTGCGAGCCGATTACGACGGTATTTTCAAGCGTTAATAGCTGCTTCACCGCAAATTCGCCGGCTGACATACATTGGTCATCGGTAAGTATGATTATCGGGATGTCGTTCCTAATCGACTCTCCCTTGCCCATGCTGACTTGTGAGAAATACTCCTGACCGTGTGTAACCGAACTCCAGAATGCGGTGTTACGTGTTGCGATTCTCATTCTCGGGGACGGTCTTTGACCGGAATAATTCATTATCCACTGTCTCGAATATCCATCCGAGCCGCCGCCGTTGGCACGCAGATCGAAGATTATCGCTTTGGCATCCTTGACTCTGTTGGCAGAATTAAGGAAATCGGTGAACGCAGACGCACTGTCGCTGAAACTTCTTATGGATATATATGCAATGCCGTTTTCCTTCAGGAATTTATAGTCAAGTCCCGAAGAGGAAATCGGGAGATTTTCTTTCCATGTCACCGTCTGCGTCATAGTTTCGTCGCCGCGGTATAGGACGAGTTTGCTGGTCTTGACCGCCTGATCGCGATAATAGTACCAAATAGGGGCATAGACGAGAGCACCTTTCTTTGTGAGGAACGGCTTCATCGTGACGTGCTCGCTGTCACAGCGCAGATAGTACCATTTTTCGCCGTCGATGAGCTTGTAATATTTCGAGCCGTCGAACATAAAGCTCTGGTCCTCGCAGTAATAAGATGCATAGGTTCTCGGATTGTTACGGCGAAGATGCGCATCCTGAATAATCGAGGTGTGGTTCTTGAGGCTTGCATCAAGCTCTGCCGAGGTTACGGTCGTCTTTCCCTCAATGTCGGCAAGGACATTTGCTTTTATCTTATCGAACGCCGCTTCACCGAAGTAGTAATATCCGCCGTATGCGTATTTGAAGGAGCGGATATAAAGATCCACGTCAGCGACAGCCTGCGCATATGAAACGGTCTTTCTAGTGTTGGACTGCAGCAGTCGGCCTATTTCCGTTTGAGAAAGCAATCCCTTGGTTTTGGGGTCGTTGACGGCATACTGAGCAAGCTCGGATGCATTTGGGAGGGTTTTCCATGAATTTCGGCGCTCTGTGCATGCTTCATCCATCAGCTCGTAAAAATCCAAATACGATTTTTCCGAAGCGGTAACCGCTTCGTATATGCGTTGAGCGATACATTCGCCCGTCGTCTTATGGGGCACTTCGAGCGCATTAAAGGAAACCTCGACTACATTTGCACGTTTGAATTTTGCGTTATTGTTTTCGTTATATTCTCCATCTTCGCAGAGACCGAGCTTGTGCGCAAGCTCCCACGGAGTCTTCCAATCGAAATCGCTGCCCGAGGAATATCCGAGTGCACGCAGAACAAACGTGATGTACTGATTTGCGGCAACCGGTGTATCGCCGCCGAAGGTAGTCACACTCGTTCCGCTTGTCAGTTTGTTGGCGTACGCATAACCAACATATGGCTTTGCCCAGTCGGAAACGTCCGTGAACGGCGTCTCCCACTCGCCGGCGAGCGCCTCGTGTTCCTTGCCGAGCAGACGCACGAGCAAGGTGACCGCTTCTTCACGGTTTGGTACACGGGTAAACTCAAACTTTGGTCTTCCGGCGGCGTCAATTCCCGTACCTTTAAAGAGACCGAGCGAGTAGAGCGTATCGGCATGGACGCGGACCTCGGTCATATCCAGTGCAGCGGCTGTAGTTATCAGCAAAAATGCGGTAACAAACACGATAAAGAGTACGGTAATGGATTTTAACATTTTAATAACTACAGTCGATTGTTTCATAATTGTTCTCCTTTTTAAT
>JAFQVU010000031.1 GCA_017407885.1 Clostridia bacterium | reverse complement strand
AAAATTCATTGCAGTAAGTAGAAAATTTGCACAAGCTAAAGCCTCGCCCTTAGGGAGAGGTGGCTTGCCGCGAATTTGTCGTGACTAACACATACCACTAAACAAGGCAAGACGGAGAGGGGTCATCCCCCTTTTTGCTAACTAACCCATGACCATGTTTTCCTACCTCACCGCCCCCTAAAGAGAGTTTTTTCAAAAGATCAAATGCTGCTGCCGTGGATTACCCGACTCCCACCATAAAACATCTATAATTTTCCGATTAAAATTAAACAATTCTTAATGAAAAACGCACCATAATGTGATATAATGTAAGTTGTACAGTTATAACCATATGTACAATAACAAAGAAACAAACGGAATATAATAATATGAAATCAAGAAAATCTGAAGTCAAGACCGCTCCGAAGGTCGGATTCGTCTCGCTCGGCTGCCCCAAAAATCAGCTCGACACCGAAGTAATGCTTCATAAGCTCATGACCGCGGGCTATGAAATCACCGGTGATGAAACCGAAGCCGATGTGGTCATCATCAACACCTGCGCGTTTATCGAGAGCGCAAAGCAGGAATCCATCGACAATATACTCGACATCGCGTGGCTCAAAAAGAACGCCAAATTAAAGGGCATTATCGTCACCGGATGTCTCGCTCAGCGCTACCATGCACAGATATTTGAAGAAATGCCCGAAGTCGATGCTGTGCTCGGCGTAAACTCGCTTGACGATATCGTAACCGCAGTAGGCAAGGTCCTCGCAAAGGAAGAAAAATACTGCTCTGTCCGCGACGTAAGCGAACTCAAACTCGGCGGTGACCGTATCGTCACCACTCCCGAATATACCGCATATCTCAAAATCGCAGAGGGCTGTGACAACCGCTGTACCTACTGCGCTATCCCCGGTATCCGCGGTCCGATGCGCAGCCGTACCCGTGAGGATATCGTCGAGGAAGCAAAGACCCTCGAAAAGCTCGGCGTAAAGGAACTCATCCTCGTCGCGCAGGACACCACACGCTACGGTCTTGACCTCTACGGCAGCTATGCACTTCCCGAACTTATCCGCGATATCTGCTTCTTTACCGAAATTCCGTGGATACGCCTGCTCTACTGCTACCCCGACAAGATCACCGACGAGCTGTGCGAAGAATTTAAAAACAATCCGCGTCTGGTCAAGTACATCGACCTGCCGATTCAGCACATATCCGACAGCGTACTTAAGCGCATGAACCGTCACGGCGGCTCGGAAACCATCAAGGATGCCGTAAAGCGTCTGCGCGATGCCTGCCCCGATATCGTCATCCGCACCACCGTAATCTGCGGCTTCCCGGGCGAAACCGAGGAAGACTTCGCCGAACTGTGCGAATTTGTAAAGGAAGCGCGGTTTGACAAGCTGGGCGCATTCGCATACTCGCGTGAGGAAGACACCCCGGCGTATGACTTTGACGGTCAGATCGACGAACAGACAAAGCAGGAACGTGCCGACCGCATTATGCAGCTTCAGCTCGATATTTCGGCAGAGCTGAGTGAAGCCAAGGTAGGCTCGACCATAAGCGTACTCTGCGAGGGCTATGACGTTGTAGCCGAAAGCTGGTACGGACGCTCCTCTGCCGATGCTCCCGAAATCGACGGCAAGATCTACTTCCAGTCATCCAAGAAGCTGAAAGAGGGTCAGTTCGTTGACGTTCGCATCGACGAAGCCATGGACTATGACCTGCTCGGCGAAGCGGTGGTTTGAATTTTTT
>JAFQVU010000030.1 GCA_017407885.1 Clostridia bacterium | reverse complement strand
ACTTAATGATGGAACAGCACTAGAAAAATTATGTAATGAACTTGCTTTAAGGAAAAATATAAAGGTGATAGGTGATATAAAAATGCCACTTGCAATTCCTGCAGTAGACATATCAGAAGCCAAAGAATATATATTCCGCCGTATTCGGGGGGATGTATTACGGCACAGCGCTTGATATTTTTTGCCTTTATAATAATAATCACGGCTCCAATCTCATATTATTTACCGATTGATGGCTTTAGCTGTCATTAACGATTATACGAACTCGGAGAGATAATATGAGTAAAAAAACAAAAAAACCTCTTTCGCAGCGAATAAGTGCTGCGTTTGATATACCTGAGGGGACTATTGGGAGATGCTCGTCAGTCGAGGCGGTGGGACAGAGAGAGGTGTGTGTCGGCGGCTGTGAGGGACTGCTCAGCTACACCGAGAATGAGGTCGTTTTAATGCTTTGCGACGGTGTCATTACGGTAAAAGGCGAAGACCTTGGACTGCGCAGCTTTTCGGGCGGACGGGTATGCGTGAGCGGAAGAATATGCTGCATCCGTTATGGGGATGAGAGCGAGGCGGACCATGATAGGTAAGCTTACTCGCTGGCTTCTCGGTTCACGAGATTACCGCGTCTCGGACGATGCTGATGCCGCGGCAGAGCTGCTTGTCGGCTCCGGGGCGAATTACAGCTCGCTCAGACGTTCGGGGGATACACTTACATTCAGACTGCAGTATTCCGACTGCCGGCTGTTAGACCGGATTTTCGCAGAGCACGGTGTCAGCGCCGAGATTGTTGACTCGCGCGGACTTGCTTACCTTCTTCGCAGGTATAAAAAGCGAATCGGCATACCAATTGGGATAGTCCTTTTCTTTGCGGTGCTGTGGCTCTCGGAACAGTTTATATGGACTATTGATGTGGTTGGAAGTGAGGATATATCCAAGTCGGAAATACTGTCACGGCTTGATGAGCTCGGATGTGGTATAGGGACATATATACCGGCAGTTGATTTCGACTATCTGCACAATCAATTCTTGCTCGAAAACAATCATATCGCCTGGATAGCGGTCAATGTGCAGGGAACACGCGCCGTTGTTGAAGTGCGCGAGATGATGTCGCCCGAGAAAGCGCCGGATGAGAGTGTTCCGTACAATCTCGTCGCCGCTGAGGATGGAATAATCGAGTATATCGAGATATTGCGCGGTGGACAGGTGGCGCGCATTGATGAGCTAGTGCGTGAGGGGGAGCTTCTTGCTTCGGGAATTGAGCAGATGAAGCACGGCTTGCGGCTTGTACATGCGCGCGGAACGGTGTTGGCTGAAGTCAAGCGCACGGTAACGATTGAAGTCCCGCTTGAAACTGTGGAAAAAAAGCCTACAGGACGCGAGTTTTCAGAGAAATATTTGAACTTTTTCGGAATTTCCATGAAATTTTTCGCAAACACGGGGAATTTAAGCGTGGAATGTGATAAAATAGAAAGAGATACGCGGCTTTGCTTTTTCGGTACTGTCGAGGTGCCGATTACGGTGCATGAGGTTGTATACCGCGAGTATGTTGACACCGCTGTTACGCTAAACGAGGACGAAGCGCGTGCCGAGGCATACAGACAGCTTCGCGAGAGATGCGCAGAGACACTGCAGGGATGTGAGCTGGTCGCGCGCGAAATAAACGCAGGTATGCGTGACGGAAGTTATGTAATTGAATGTGAAATGCGTGTCGTGACAGACATCGCACGGGAAGTACCCATATACACAAAGGAAAATACAGGAGAGAATTAGCGTGAAAAATAAATTTTTCACGCAACGAATTTTTGTCTTTGCCGGCTTCGCCGCCAATTTCGCACGCGAAACCGACAAAAATATCGACAAGTAAGGAAGTCTTTGCCTTGCAAAGACATGGTGATTAAAATGCCCGAAAAGATAATACTCACCGATTCGCCCGAGCAGACGGCGGCGCTGTTCGGTGAGCTTGACGTGAATCTTGAAAAGCTTGAGAAAGCTTTCGGAGTTGTGATAAAATCGAGAGACAGCATTAATACGGCAGGTGACGCGGTCAGTGTCAGTGGTTCGGACATGAGCGCTGTAGAGCATGCCGCAGATGCGCTTGCATATTTAAAGCGCATGGCAAAGCTCGGCAATACGCTTACGACTCAAAACGTGGATTACGTTATCGATATGGTGTCCGACGGAAAAAAGAACGAGCTTTCGGAACTGGACGATGACGCGGTATGCCTGACTACTCGTGGAAAGCCGATAAAAGCGAAGACTGTTGGGCAGAAGAAATACGTTGAGGCAATAAAGAAAAACACCGTTATTATGGGTATCGGTCCTGCCGGTACGGGCAAGACCTTTCTTGCGGTGGCAATGGCGGTGACGGCGCTGAAATCAAAGCAGGTCGAGCGTATTATACTTACGCGCCCTGCGGTTGAAGCCGGAGAAAAGCTCGGATTTTTGCCGGGTGACCTGCAGAACAAGATAGACCCATATCTGCGTCCGCTTTACGATGCGCTTTACGAGATGCTCGGAAGTGAAGCGTATCAGCGTTACGTTGAGCGCGGTATTATCGAGATTGCGCCGCTTGCGTATATGCGAGGACGTACACTTGACGACTCGTTTATAATTCTCGACGAGGCGCAGAATACGACACCCGAGCAGATGAAGATGTTTTTGACACGTCTTGGATTTAATTCAAAAGCTGTCGTGACGGGTGACCTTACGCAGACCGACCTGCCGTTCGGCAAAAAGAGCGGTCTTGCCGAGGCGGTGAAAATACTCGAGGGTATCGACGATATCGCGGTACACCGATTCAGCGAACGCGATGTGGTGCGCCACAGACTGGTGCAGAAGATAATTTTGGCATATGAAAATTATGATAAGAGCCGTCAAAGAGATGGCGAGGCAAAGCAGAAGTATAAAATCAGAAAGGACAATGAACAATGAGACACTACATTCATTTCACAAACGAACAGGATAAGGAAAACGTAACAAGCGAGCTTCGCTGCCTTGTCAAGGCGGCGATCTACTCGGCGCTCGCATATGAGGATTTTCAATGCTCAACCGAAATCTCGGTCACTTTTACCGATAATGAGGGAATTCGTGAGATCAACCGCGAGCACCGCGACATTGATGCCGCTACTGATGTGCTTTCGTTTCCTATGATGAGCGAGGACGGCGACTGTGATATCAATATGGCAACCGAAGCGGTAATCCTCGGTGATATCGTTATTTCGCTTGAGCGTGCACGCGAGCAGGCAGCAGAGCTTGGTCACAGCTATACACGTGAGGTTGCGTTCCTCACTGTGCACTCGGTGCTTCATCTGCTCGGCTACGATCATGTAACGAGTGAAGAGGATGAGCGTGTGATGTGTGAAAAACAGTCGGCTGTGCTCGACTGTATGGGCATCAAGCGATGAAGATGCTATAGACAAAAGTAAGATTTTGTGATACAATATAGCTATTAAGTATTAATAAAAAGGACGACTATTATGACAAGAACAGGCTTTATAGCAATCGTCGGACGCCCGAATGTCGGCAAATCGACACTCCTTAACGCGCTTCTCGGCGAGAAAATATCCATAGTTTCAAGTAAACCGCAGACTACACGCAACCGTATCACGGGCATACTTACTTCCGGTGAAGATCAGTTCGTATTCCTCGATACTCCGGGTATGCTTAAACCGAAGAACAAGCTCGGCGATTATATGGTGAAGACTATTTCATCGGCAATCGGCGAGGTAGATGCGGCGATACTTGTGGTTGATGCGGCAAAGCCTGTATCAGAGGTTGAGGAGCGACTGCTTGAACGTTTCAAAAAGCAGAAGACTCCCGTTATTCTCGCTATAAATAAGACCGATACCGTCAATGCGAACAAGGTTGCGGACTGCATAATGGCATATTCCGCGATCTGCGATTTTGCGGCGGTGATACCGATGGCGGCACTCAAGAATGAGGGCGTTTCGATTGTCATTGACGAGGCGGCGGGCCTGCTTCATGAGGGAGATTGGTTCTTCCCCGAGGACATGCTCACCGATCAGCCCGAACGCATGCTCGTAGCGGAGATAATCCGCGAAAAGCTCCTGCGTACGCTGAACGATGAGATACCGCACGGTACAGCAGTTGTTATCGAGGCGTTTGAGGAAAAGCCGACCATTATCAAGATT
>JAFQVU010000029.1 GCA_017407885.1 Clostridia bacterium | reverse complement strand
TTTTTACAGTATTGATGCGTTGTGCTCTTGTTTTGAGTTTGCTTATTCCATTTCTGCTTGCAGGATGTGATAAGGATGAGCGGCTTGCGTCGCTTTATATATCTTCGGAAACATATTACTATACTCCTGGGGATAAGTCGATTCCGTATGTCCCGACGGTATATGTGGATGACGTGGATACCACGCTGGTCATTTCAGACAAATTAGATTCCGATGAGCAGTTTCATGACGATAACGAGGACACGGTATATTGGGTAAAGGGCGGTGAGGTATGGCATGTGAAAAAGACCTGCTCCAGCCTCTCCAATTCAAAGAATATTCTGACGGGTTCTATCGAAGAAGCGATGTCAAACGGTAAAACTCGCAAATGCAGCCGTTGCGGTTATTAATTTTGACGTGTTATGGTGCATATTGTATCAATTTCCAATCAAAATTTTATTGATTTATTATAAAAACGATTTTTAACAAAAAAATACTTTATTTTTTGGTTGATATCTGATATAATAATGTTTGTATAACTATACAGTCGTATCGACGATGAAATAAATTTTTGATTATATTTTCTGAAAATCAAGGAGAACTACCATGGCAAAATTTGTACTGAGCGCATTTGCGGACGAATACTCTCCTGTATTCGACGAGCAAATCGAAGGTCTTAAAGCAAACGGAATCGGATATATAGAGATTCGCGGTGTTGACGGAAAAAGTATTTCTGAGCTTACCGAGGATGAAATGAAGGCTGCAAAAGCAAAGCTTGATGCGGCTGGAATTAAGGTTTCCTCTATCGGATCTCCTGTAGGTAAGATCAGAATTGATGAGGATTTTGAGCCTCACATACCCGTTATTTACAACTGCATCAAGGCGGCACATATTTTTGAAACAAAGAATATCCGTATGTTCAGCTTCTACATTCCCGAGGGCATAACCCACGAGGAGAGCCGCGACGAAGTAATGAAGCGCCTTGCGAAGATGCTTGAGATTGCAAAAGCCGAAGATGTTATTCTTTGCCACGAAAATGAGAGAGGCATTTACGGCGACAATGCTGAGCACTGCCTCGATATTCAGAATGAGTTCGGCGGCGAGATCAAACTTATATTTGACCCTGCAAACTTCATCATGGATGGCTTTGAAGCATATCCTCATGCATACGAGCTTCTCGGTGACAAGATCTTCTACATGCATATCAAGGATGCAACGGCAGAGAAGTGCATCTGCCCGGCAGGTAAGGGTGTCGGCGGACTTCAGGCAATTGTTTCGGATCTCAACAAAAAGCGTGACGGTGAGCTTATCATGACAGTTGAGCCTCACCTTAAGGTATTTGCCGGATTTGATTCGCTCGAAGCCGGTGAAAAGACCAAAATGCCAAATACATACGCAACCAGCCGCGATTCATTCAAGGCGGCTTGTGATGCAATAAAGGAAGTTATTGCAAACGCATAAAGATTTATAAGGTGCCGCCACGGTATTCGCGGCGGCATCTTTCGAAATTTTTTATTTAGAAGGAGAAACAGTATGGCAAAGCTTAAAATGTTGGCTATCGACCTTGGTGCGTCGAGTGGACGCGGTATCGTCGGAAGTTTTGACGGAAAGAAGATAACACTCGAGGAGAATCATCGTTTTCCGAATGAACCCGTTACTGTGGCAGGGACATTTTCTTGGGATACACTTCGTATTTTTCACGAGATAAAGAACTCTATTCGCAAGTGTGCACTGTCCGAGGACAAGAATATCCGTTCAATCGGTATTGACACATGGGGCGTTGACTACGGTCTTATCGACAAGACTGGGCGCCTTATGTCTAACCCTGTTCACTACCGCGATACACGAACCGAGGGGATTATCGAGTATGCGGATAAATTTGTTCCGCGCTCGGAGCTTTATAATGTAACCGGACTTCAGTTCCAGAATTTTAATACTGTATATCAGATACTCGCGTCCATGCGCGATGAGCCGATGTACATAAACAACGCGCAGAAGCTTCTCTTTACCCCCGACCTGCTTAACTATTTCCTGACAGGCGAGATGCGTTGTGAATATACAATCGCTTCAACGGGAGCAATCTTTGATGCAAAGAAGCGTGATTTCGCATACGATCTGTTGGCGAAGTTCGGTATCCCCACCGGTATATTCGCTCCTATCGCACAGCCCGGAAGCGTTGTCGGCGGACTTTTGCCGCAGGTGCTCGAAGAGGTTGGAAATATCGATGCAAAGGTAGTTAATGTCGCTGCTCACGATACCGCATCTGCAGTAGTTGCAGTTCCCGCTGCCGGCGATGACTTTATCTTCTTAAGTTCAGGCACATGGTCCATCATGGGCTCCGAACTAAAAGAGCCGATCATTTCGGATGCATCGTTCAAATACAACTTCACCAACGAGGGCGGAGCAGAGAATACCTTCCGTTTCTCGAAGAATATAACCGGACTCTGGCTTAAGCAGGAATCCAAGCGTCAATGGGAGCGCGAGGGTAAGAGCTACACCCACGATCAGCTCTCCGATATGGCTCTTGCATCAAAGCCGTTCCAGTCGCTCATCGATCCCGATGATGCTCTCTTTGCAACTCCGGGTAATCTCCCAAAGAGAATTGCGGAATACTGCAAGGCGACAGGTCAGCATGTACCCGAGGATGCGGGTGAAATCATGCGCTGTATCTTTGAGTCGTTGGCGCTCCGTTACCGCTATACAGCCGAGAGGATTGACGAGATGAAGGGACACAAGACTCCGTTTATCAATATTATCGGCGGCGGTACAAAGGAATCGCTGCTCTGCCAGTTCGCGGCGGATGCATGCGGACGTCCCGCTTGCGCAGGCCCCGTTGAGGCCACTGCCATCGGAAATATTGCGGTTCAGGCTATCGCGGCAGGCGAGTTAAAGAACGTTGCCGAGGCACGTGAGGTTATACGCAATTCGTTTGATATTGAATACTACGAGCCGAAAAATTCCGAATCTTGGGATGAGGGATACGAGCGTTTTACAAAGCTTATTGAAAAATAAAATTAAAGCCGTCCGAAAGGACGGCTTTAATTTTGTGTGAACCATTGTTTATTTGGTCTGCTTAACTTCGAATTTATTATTCATTGATTTTGAAAAATTCCCATATTTTTGTTTACAATTAAGGTAGTATATGATATAATATAATATAATGCTTAAATATACAATTCAAAGATTACTTGTGAGGTGCAATATGTCAAAGCTCACCGAGTTCAAAAAATATATATCAGATAAGCACGCCGCTGTTGTCGGAATCGGCGTTTCAAACACGCCGCTTATTGATTTCCTGCTTCGATGCGGTGCGCGCGTGACAGCGCGTGACATAAAGCCGCGAGATAAAATGGCAGAGCTTGCTGATTCTCTCGAAAAAAAGGGCGTATCGCTGATTTTAGGCGATGATTACCTCGAAAATTTTACCGAGGATATCATTTTCAAAGCTCCCGGAATACGCGGTGATCTGCCGCAGTTTACAGACGCTGTTTCCCACGGCGCAGTTCTTACATCGGAAATGGAAGTATTTTTTGAAGTTTGCCCCTGCAAGATTTTTGGAATCACGGGCAGTGACGGAAAAACCACTACTACTACGCTCACATACAAAATGCTTGAGCTTGAAATGAAAAAGCGCGGTGCTGATTCGCATGTTTGGGTGGGCGGCAACATCGGCAAACCGCTTCTTCCGGAAATTGAGAACTTCCGTGAGGATGATATCGCGGTGGTCGAATTGTCGAGTTTTCAGCTTCATATGATGAAAAAATCGCCGTTTGCGGCGGCTGTTACAAACGTATCACCCAATCATCTTAACTGGCATACCGATATGGATGAGTATATCGTATCCAAGGAAAATATCTTCCGAGGTGAGGGGAATAAAAGGGTGGTACTTAATTACGGCTGCGAAATTACACGCGATATGGCATCACTCGCAAATGCCGATGTGACATATTTCTCCGCCAAATGCATACCCGAAGAAGGATATGCGGCAGTTTATGAACAGGATGGAGTTATTGTTTACCGCTCGTCTGACGGCGATGTTAGTGAAATTCTCCGTACTTCGGACATTAAAATCCCCGGCAGACATAACGTCGAAAACTACATGACAGCTATTGCGCTTACGCAGGGGTTTGTTAGCCGTGAAACTGTAAACGAGATTGCCAAAAGCTTCGGCGGAGTGGAGCACCGCTGTGAGTTTGTTCGCGAAATTGATGATGTTAAATATTACAACAGCTCGATTGATTCAAGCCCGACACGTACCGAGGCGGCACTTCGTGCTTTCTCGGAGAAGCTTATTGTAATATGCGGCGGATATGACAAGCATATTCCGTATGAACCACTCGCAAAGCCGCTCATCGAGTGTGCGAAAAAGGTGGTACTCGTCGGTGCGACCGGTCCGAAAATAAAAGCGGCACTGCTTGAATCCCCCGATTATAACGGCAATCCCGAAATCATAGAGGCAGACACTTTTGAGGGGGCGGTTAATGCCGCGAGAAATGCGGCGAGTGCAGGCGATATCGTGATACTTTCACCTGCTTCGGCAAGCTTTGACATGTTCAAAAACTTCGAGGAACGCGGTAATTATTTTAAAGATATTGTAAATGGGTTTTGATGCGAAATTTTGTTGAGAAATTACGGGTTGCTTTCTTGAAAGAAAGCTTGGCAAAGAACTTTACTATACGCATAAGCTCATAGAGTGTTTGGCTAAAGCTTCGATAGGAACGCTCTCGGTAGTCGGGTCCCCGCCTCGCTACGGCTCCTTCGCCTTCGCTCGGTATCCCAACGACCGAAGAAATCACCGGATTTTTAACCATATTAATGCTGTTTACTGCCAAAAATAACTTTATGCACTAACTTTTAGACATCTGTAGTTGATTGCTACGACAAGTATGGGAGTATAGAGGAGCACAAATGATCCCAGAGGTAGTTCAACAAACTCAAATTAGCACAAAACAGGAAAGGACATAAAAATGCAGAATGTAGATCTTCTCGCGCTTGCTGCCAAAGCGGAACGCGAGCTTTCGGAAATATTCACTGATATTGACCGCATTTCATTTGAAAACACCAAGCGAGTGATGGATTCGTTCAGAAACAACCGCGTGGACGACTCTTGCTTTGCCGGTACAAGCGGTTACGGCTACGACGATAAGGGGCGTGATACGCTCGATAAAATCTACGCCGAGGTATTTGGTGCAGAGGCGGCGTTTGTACGCCACAGCATCGTCAACGGCACGCAGGCAATAGCAATCGCACTTTACGGACTTCTTCGTCCGGGTGATATAATGCTCTCCGTGACTGGTAAGCCATACGACACTCTTGAAGAGGTAATCGGAATCGCAGGCGAGCGTGGCAACGGCTCTCTTGCGGATTTCGGCGTTGAGTACCGTCAGATAGACCTTGCCGACGGTAAGGCGGATTTTGATGCGATTGACCGTCAGCTTGCCGAGAACGGTGAGCGTGTAAAGGTTGTATTTCTCCAGCGCTCGAAAGGTTACATGAACCGTCCGACACTGACTGTTGCCGAGATCGGTGAGGTCACAAAATTTGTCAAAGCCCGTTCTAATGCATACGTTGTGGTAGATAACTGCTACGGCGAATTTACCGAGACGTGTGAACCGTGCGCAGTCGGAGCTGACCTTATAATGGGGTCGCTCATAAAGAATCCCGGCGGCGGTATAGCTGAATCGGGTGGATACATCGCAGGCAGTGCAAAAGCGGTCGAGCTTGCAAGCTACCGTCTTACTACCGTTGGTGTGGGACTTGAATGCGGTGCTTCGCTTGGAAACAACAAGAGTCTATATAAGGGCTTTTTCTTCGCTCCGCACATCGTTGCACAGGCTATTAAGACTGCACACTTTGCCGCATATATATTTGAAGCGCTCGGATGCGAAGTAAATCCCCGTTGGTCTGAACGTCGTGCGGATATTATACAAGCCGTTATTCTCGGGAAACCCGAACGCCTTATCGCATTCTGTCAGGGAATCCAGAGCGGATCTCCAATCGATTCATACGTGAGTCCCGAGCCGTGGGATATGCCCGGCTATACCGATCAGGTTATCATGGCGGCGGGAGCATTTACGCAGGGTTCATCAATTGAACTTTCTGCAGACGGTCCAATGAGAGCGCCTTACACCGCATTCATGCAGGGGGGACTCACATATGAAAGCGGCAAACTCGGTATACTCGCCGCGGCAGAAAAATTACTTACAGTACTGTGAGGAATAGAAATTGAATCTTAAGCTTTTGTCTCTTTTGGTAAAAAACTATAAAAACACCGATGAACCAAGTGTTCGTACAAAATGTGCGGCGGCGGCAAGCGGATTCGGAATATTTTCAAACGTACTCTTGTCTGTAATGAAAATAATCGTCGGTGTTATAACGAGCAGTATTGCAATAACCGCAGATGCAGTCAACAATATAGCTGATGCCGCTTCGTCGGTGATTACGCTTGTCGGGTTTAAGCTCGCTTCTAAACCGGCCGATAAAGAGCATCCATACGGTCACGCGCGTATTGAATATATTACGGGACTCATTGTATCACTTGTCATTTGCACCCTCGGTGTGGAATTCTTGATAAATTCAGTCAACACGCTAATATCCCCTGCTGAGACCGAGTATTCCGCTGCCGCGCTTATCATACTCGCTGTATCTGTAATCATAAAACTGTGGCAAGGATTTTTCTACCGTGCAGTCGGACGTCACATCGACTCTTCCGCTCTTATAGCCACATCAGCGGACAGCCGAAACGACTCGATAACCACAGCGGCAGTTCTCATCGGTGCGCTGATTTCAAAATTCAGCGGAATTAATCTTGACGGATGGCTTGGAATTGCGGTTGCGTGCTTCATTATAAAATCGGGAATTGAGCTTGTGATGGAGACTTCGGATCCTCTGCTCGGAAGTGCACCGTCGGCGGAGTTTGTAAGTTCCATTGGCAAGCGTATCATGAGCTACGGCGGCGTGCTCGGATATCATGATCTGGTTGTTCACAGCTATGGACATGAGCGCGTGTTTGCTTCGGTACATGTCGAGGTCGCCGCTGAACGGGATATACTTGAAAGCCACGATCTTATTGATAATATTGAGTTTGATTTCAAGAAAAGCGGTATTCAACTTGTTATCCACCTTGACCCTGTTGTTACCTCGGATGAGGAACTGCGCGAGGTCAAGCGCGAGGTCGAAGCGATAGTCGCTATTATCGCGGCTGAATTCGGCTGTGCACTGTCGATGCACGATTTCCGTATGGTACGCGGAGTTACACATACTAACCTTATTTTTGACGTGGTCGTTCCATTTGAATGTAAGCACAGCGACAGCGAGGTGTGCAGTATTCTTACGGAGAAAATACATACGCTGTCGCGCAATTACAATGCGGTTATAAATATTGACCGCAGTTATCTTTAAAAAATGAATTGCTTTCTCGTTTGCGGTCAATAATGACTGTGCCGAGAAAGCAATTTTATTTTTTGGAGGAAACATGCAAAACCGTCTTACCGTATTTTTACTTACATTTTCCGTGCTTACAGCGCTCATGCTGCCCATGTCGGCACTGCTTCCATCCCCCGAGGATGCTCAGTTGTATGACAACATAATTCGCCTGCACGTTTTGGCAAATTCCGATTCAGCGGAAGATCAGGCGCTCAAATTAAAAGTGCGCGATGGCATACTTGATACTGTTTCTGATCTGCTTGACGGGGTAAAAGACCGTGCCGAGGCAGAAGCAATTCTTGCGGACAATCTCGATGTTATCGAAAGCGCCGCCGCAGAAGTGCTGTATGCTGAAAATTCGCCGTACACCGTCGCTGTAACTCTCACCGAGGAAGCTTATCCTACGCGCGAATATGAGAATTACACCCTTCCTGCAGGGACGTACACATCACTTCGCATATTAATCGGTGAGGCGGAAGGACAGAACTGGTGGTGCGTACTCTTTCCGCAACTTTGCATAGGAATCTCAAAGGACACTCAAGCTGCGGCAATTGTCGATGACAGCGAACTTCTTGAGACAGGACTTACCCCATCGCAGATACGCATTATTACCGGCGATTCACCGGATATTGTAGTAAAATTCCGCCTGCTCGAATTTTTGGAGAGGATATTTGCGTAGGAGAAGGTTGAATTTCAGTTTGTAGAAAAATGCCGCTTGACACATTCGTGCCAAGCGGTTGTTCTTTATCCAATGCTCTTGCCTATTGCGGCAAGAATCTTCTTCATTCTCTCCATTACTCCGTCGAACTCGTCCGGTGTAAGCGACTGCTTGCCGTCGGACAGCGCCTTTGCTGGATTATTGTGTACCTCAATCATAATACCGTCAGCGCCGGCTGCTACCGCCGCCATTGCGAGCGGCTCTACAAGCCAATTGATACCGCCTGCGTGGCTCGGGTCCGCGACTACCGGCAGATGCGACAGCTTCTTGAGTACCGGAATTGCCGATACATCAAAAGTGTTGCGAGTTGCAGTTTCAAATGTGCGGATACCACGCTCACAAAGGATGACGTTTTCGTTGCCGCCTGCCATAATGTACTCGGCACTCATCAAGAATTCCTCGATGGTATTAGCAAGACCGCGCTTCAAGAGTATCGGCTTTTTCGTATGTCCAAGCTCTTTTAAAAGCTCGAAATTCTGCATGTTTCTCGCACCGACCTGAATAACGTCAACGTCTTCGAAAAGCGGAAGGTGTGCCGCATCCATGATTTCAGTGACAATAGGAAGACCGGTCTCCTTTTTCGCTTCAAGCAGAAGCTCGATGCCTTCGGCTTTGAGACCCTGGAATGCGTACGGCGAGGTGCGCGGCTTGAATGCACCGCCTCGCAGAAGTGCAGAATCTGCCGCCCTAACGCGACGTGCGATCTCGCAAATTTGCTCCTCACATTCAACCGAGCAAGGACCGCTGATAACCTGGAAATGTCCGCCTCCGATTTTGATGCCGCCAATATCGACAACAGTATCATCCGGATGGAATTTACGGTTGGCGTTCTTATATGGTTCCTGTACGCGCTTTACCTCTTCAACTATAGCGCTGGTGCGAAGATTATCAATATCTATTTTTGATGTATCGCCGACAAGACCGATAATAGTCGTGTGCAAGCCATCGACAAGATGCGCCTGCAGACCGGGAGTCTTTTCAAGCTCGGAAACAAAAGATGATACAAGCTCTTTTTTTGTATTTGGTTTGATGATTATAATCATTTATACTTTCCTCACATTCAATAGGGTAAGATTTAAAATTAAACAAGTATAATTTTATCACTTTTTTGGCATAATTTCAACAGAAAATATGAAAATTGAAAATAAAATAACATTTCAACCCAAAATAATACATATTTTGGCGCTTATATCCTTTTTAAAGTTCGTCCGGAATGATAAGTTCAGGAAGCTTACGCGGAACACGCTTGAGCGGATCATATATAAACTTACGGCATGAATATTCCTTATTTACCGCACCTTTGTGTTTACAAAGCATATCTTCTGTTCCCGATATGGCTTCGGCAAAACGGCATAATTCGCAGATTTTTGGTGTATCGGAATTTTTCTTCATAAGTAAAATCCTTTCGTTAAAATGGATACAAATATTTTAACACGATACCGCGAAAAAGTCAAGGGTATTGGGTTATATAAATTTGTGTCCGTTGGGAAGTTTTTGCGACAAATGGGGGGATTCCTACGCGGCATGTATGCCCATGACATCGCCAACAACCAATAACCTACAAACTAAAAACATAGGCTGTCTGCATTTTGCAGACAGCCTATATATTATTTAACCCAAGTATCGGTTACTTTGCTGTATGCGTCAATCTTCGCGCGTACCGCATCAAGTGTTTGATCATGAGCGAGGATATATATTTTTATTTTAGGCTCCGTGCCGGACGGACGGATAACTATCACATCTCCCGGTTCGGTGATGAAATAAAGCACATTTGAGGAAGGCAGCCCAGTCGATGTTACCTTTCCGGTTTCAATATCGAGCACTGTATCGTTAAGATAATCGCGGCGCTCGATGATCTTGTAGCCGGCAAGCTCTCTCGGGGGAGCGTTACGAAGGCGGTCCATAAGCTGCTTCATGCGCTCAAGTCCGTCGAGACCTTCCATATAGATGTTAGCCGCGCCCTCATCGTAGTAACCGTATCGGTCATAGAGCCCCTGCATTGCATCGCAGAGAGTCATGCCCTTGGTGCTGTAGTAAGCCGCCATCTCGCAGAGAAGCATGGTCGCAACCACGGCATCCTTGTCACGCGCGTACGTGCCTTTAAGATAGCCATAGCTCTCCTCGAAGCCGAAGATGTAGTTATCATGCCCGGTGGTTTCGTACTGCTTGATAACCTCACCGATGAATTTAAATCCGGTGAGTACGTTGTGCAGGCGGATGTTGTGATCGGAGCATATCTTGGTGACCATTTCGGTGGAAACGATAGTCTTGATAGCATAAGGATTTTCCGGCATGCCGGTCTCCTCGTATGCGGTGATAATGTAGTCAAGCAGAAGTGCACCGACCTGATTACCTGTGAGGCGTACGAATTTGCCCGATTTGTCACGTGACATTATACCAACGCGGTCAGCATCGGGATCGGTTGCGATAATGAGATCACTGTGCACACGCTCGGCGAGCTTGATGCCAAGCTCGAAAACGTCAGGCACCTCGGGATTGGGATAAGCGACAGTCGGGAAGTTGCCGTCGAGCACCATTTGCTCGTCAACTACATCGATATGCTTGAGTCCCACGCGGCGAAGCACCTCGGGTATGATTTTATGACCTGCACCGTGAAGGGGAGTGTATACGATTTCAAGATCGTCTGCAACCTTGCGGATAACATCAGGATTTACCGCCTCGGCGATGACCTTCTGGATATATGCTTCATCAAGCGATGCCGGAATGTATTCGATTATACCGTCAGCTACCGCTTTGTCGAAATCCATGGTTTTTACATCGTCAAAAATATCAGCCGCCGCGATGAACTTTGACACTGTTGCCGCGTGATCCGGCGGAAGCTGTGCGCCGTCTTCCCAGTATGCCTTATATCCGTTGTACTGCTTCGGATTGTGGGAAGCGGTGATGTTTATTCCAGCAATTACGTTAAGCTCACGTACAGCAAACGAGAGTACGGGGGTGGGGCGCAGACTGTCGAATATTTTTACTTTGATACCGTTAGCCGCAAGTACGCTTGCCGCACAGTGAGCATACAGCTCGGAGTTGTTGCGCGAGTCAAATGCGACTGCAACGCCGCGGTCAGCTTTGCCCTCTTTGTTGATAAGGTCGGCAAGTCCCTGCGTCGCGTGTGCGACTGTATATACGTTCATGGCGTTTGTGCCTGCTATCATAGTGCCGCGAAGGCCGGCGGTGCCGAATTCGAGTGACTTGATAAAGCGAAGCTTTATCTCTTCGTCATCATCTTTGATTGCGCGAAGCTCGTTTTTGGTTGCTTCGTCCACTTTGTCACTGGCGAGCCAGCGGTTGTAATTCTCCTGATATGTTGTCATCGTTTTCTCCTCGAAATTTCAATTGACCAAAAGATATGTGACTATCATTTTGTTGCCTTAATTCAAAATTAGTCCTGAGATTTTATCTTTTCAAGCGCACGGGCGAGCTGGTCGGGGCAGGACGTGGGTTTAAAACCGCACTTGATACCCTTCATTCTCTCAATAGCATCATCAATCTTCATACCTGCAACAAGC